>JBMTBF010000038.1:0-10791 GCA_049429585.1 Terrimicrobiaceae bacterium
CGATCTACGCGCTCTCCAGCGGGATGATGACGGAGCACACGCTCTCGAATATTTTCGCGCGGCGGATTCTGGCCGATGCGTCGCAGAGTTTGTTTTTCGTGGGTTATTCCGACCCCGACTCGCCGGCGGCGAAAATCCGCAAGGCGTCTCCCGGGGACGAGGTGAGGCTCGACAAGGAACACCCGCCGTTGCCGGTCCG
Organism: Terrimicrobiaceae bacterium; assembly: GCA_049429585.1. Lineage (GTDB taxonomy): Bacteria > Verrucomicrobiota > Verrucomicrobiia > Chthoniobacterales > Terrimicrobiaceae > UBA967. Next base: position 200 of record JBMTBF010000038.1, read on the forward strand.
CTGCCGGGTGGAGGAGTTCAGTTTCAGCGCGCACTCGAGCCGCGAGACCTTGCGGAACTATGTGCTGGCGTTGAAGCCCTCGAAGGTCGTGCTGGTGCACGGCGACGAGTCGGCGATGCAATGGTTCCAGCTCGAATTTTTCAAGGGACTCGAGGGTGCGGAGGTTGTGATTCCCGTGCCGGGTCGGAAGTATTCGCTGGAGTAGGGCTGATCAGGCCGGGCGTTGAGAGAGGGGCGTGTGGAGTTCGTGCCGGATCTCGTATTGCTCGCCGAGGATTTCGATTTTGCGCCGCACGGGAACTCCGAGGATTTGGCGGAACAACGACTCTTCGAGCGAGTCGGCCTCGGGAAAGGCTTTGTGGAGGGCGGCCGCGGGGTTGTGGCGCTCGATGATGCGGCACCCAACCTGGAGGGTGGCCATGCAACCCTCGGTGTCACGCAGGGCGGCGAGGCGCTCCATTTTTTCCGAGATCGGGAGGTTGGCGGGAATCGAGGCGCGGTATTTTTCAAGGCGTTCCTGAAAGTGGAGGAAGAGGAGTTTCCCGGCGCTGGCAGGGCCGAACAGGTTTTGGGCGTGGCGCAGGATCGAGATCGCGGCGGAATTATCGTTCTCCTCGAACCAGGCCTGGCCGCGGCGGGTGAGCGAGTAGACGAGCAGCGGGCGGCCGGGTCCGCGGTGGGTGTTTCGGCTCGAGAGGAGACCGCGTTTCTCCAAGGCGAGGCAGTGGGATTTCGCACCCATGTAGCTGAGACCGAGCTTTTCGGCGAGGGACCGGACGGGGAGGGGACCGGAAGATTTGATTTCGCGAAGAACTTCATCCTGGCGGCAGGTCGCGGACTTGTCGGCTCCGGGAGGCATGGCAGTCAATTCGCTGGCAGCAGAGCCAACTCCTCGGGGCGGAGTTGGCTTTTATCGATCGTGGCGACCAGTTCGTCGGCCTCGGCTTTTTTGCCCGTGGCATAGAGCACAGCGGCGCGGACATTTTTCCAGGGATTGGGCGCGGTGGCCCAGGGGATGAGCTTGTCCTTGTAGATGGCATCGGCCTTGGCGGGGTCGTTGTTCTTGAGGTGTGCAAGGGCGGAAAGGCTCATGGCGGCGAGCGAGTTCGGCGATCTTTTGAGGGCCTCCTGGGCGATGAATGCGGAGTCGAAGACATTCTGATTGGTCAGGAGCAGGAGGTAGGTGTGGTCGTTTCGGGCCTCCTCCATGTTCGGGAAGACTTCGAGGAGTTCGGTGTAAATCGGGATGATGTTGGCGGCGGGGGCGTTTTTTGGCGTGCAGCGGATCAGGCCGAGAAACCCCTCAAGGGCGGTTTCGCGGCGTTCGGAAAGGACTTTGAAGGCCTTGGCGGCTTGTTCGGTTTCGCCGATCCGGAGGGTGTAGCTGGCCACGAAAGAGATGACCTCGGGTTTCTCGTATAGCAGCGAGCGGTGCATCTCCGTCCAACTATCGGTGGCTTTGATGGAGTCGCCGGATTTTTGCGCCGAGCGGGCGAGAAACATCAGGCGCACGCTGTCGGAGAGGCCTGCGATGGAATTCTCGTCGAGCAGGTTGAAGATGTCGTTCCAGCGGTCGAGGCCGGCGAGGGCGTCGAGATAGATCAGAAGCCATTCCGTTTGGGAAAGGGCGCGGTCGCGCCCGATGAAATCGATCAATGGTTGGTGGAACTGGCGGCTGTTCAACCAACGGGCGAAGAGGATTTGGTCCTCTTTTTTTTGATTCGAGAAAAGTTTGGAGAGGTCGGCAAGAACGGCGTTCTTCGATTCGGGTTTTGACGAAATCCGGAGTTCCGCAGCCTGCAGGTTGTCATTGGTCCAGTGAAGGGGGTGGGATTCGAGGCTTTGGGCGAGGGCTTCGGAATCGAGCTGGCTTTTGTCGGCGCTATTGAGTTGCTGTGTGGCAAGCAAGCGAATGGCGGACAAGCCGTTTTCGGTGTTTTTTTTCGAAATCGGGATCAGGATTTGACGGCTGATTTCGGGGTTGGTGACGAGAACCAGTTCGGCGGCAGCGAGAGAAATTTTCTCGGCATCTTCGGGAGGAAAAGTCTTCATCGAGGCGCGAGCCAGGTCCACGGCGGCCTGGGGGTTTCCCTCGAATGCAGTGAGTCGCATTTCAACAATCGCGCGGCGCGCGGAGGGGTGCTCGGCCAGTCGTTTCAAGGCCTCCTTTGTCACGGTGACCTTCCGCTCTTTGAGGCCTTTCTCGGCGAGGACGAGGAGTTCATCGGGCTTCGCCTGGCCTTGAAGCATCAGGTTTTGGAGGATCGCCAGTGAGTTGGTGTCGCCCACCTCGGCGGTTAAAAGGCGGGTGCGGTGGAAAAGCCGCTCGTCGCCCGGGGCCAGAGTGATCGCTTGACGCATCAAGCTCATCGCCTTCGAGATATTTCCTGTTCGAGCGATTGCGTAGCATCGGTCCATGATTTGATGCGCGCGCCAGGTTTTGATTTTTCGATAGACTGGTGGACCCCCGATCAGGGCGACCAGGGAAATCAGCAGCACACCCGCGACGACCTGAAAACGGATATCCAAGAAAAGGTCTCGCAGGATATGAGTGGGCTGCTTGTGGGCGCTGTCCTCCTCGTAATCGGGCAGATGCTTGTGGTCGGGGAGAGGTTCGGGATGAAGTGCAGACGCCTTGGAGATTTTTTTGGGGGCGCGGGAGGGCGGCGTCCTATGTTCGGGGACGGTGGGATTGTCCTGAAAATCACTCATGGACGGGAGGCGGGCGCCGCAGCTTGCAGGGATTTTTCGAGGTATTGCTGAAGCGATACACTGGCTTCGGCGACATTGTCCGTTCCCCAAACAGCTGCTTCCAACAGGCGCTGGCCGCGATTTCTCGTTCCACTGGCCACCGATTGCCAGCGCCCCCCAAGCGAGTTCCCTACCGATTCCATCATGGGCGAATCATCGGTTTCCGATGGGCGGTCTGCAATAATGGAATGAAAAACCAAAACCGGCCGACCTTGATCGGAAAAAAGATACACATTGAACGGTAAATTGACGCCTTTCGCACGGATTGCAAGCGGAGGAAGCTGTCGGACCCATTTCATGCCGATGCTGCCGAGGCAGACTTGAGGGTTGTGGATATTGATCGCTTGGACAGCGGTGCGTCCGGCTGGCCAGCGGAAGTAGAAAAACTGCCATGGTCGCCCCTTGGGATCGCGGAACATTTCCGAAAACCCCTCCGGGAAAAAAAGCATCCGCATCGTGCGATCGGCCACAGGAACTGGCTTCGTGCCCGCCGTTCCTGAGCGGACCGACCAACCGTTCGACGGGGCGGCACCGCCTTCATGGAGGCGATACCAGACTTCGGTTCCGCCCAGCGATACGGTCGAGATGGCCACGGCGATAAAGCCCGCCATCCGGAGTCGAGGTGGAACGGGCTGGAGTGGTGCAGGGTCCGGCTGTTGCGACGGAGGCAGGCGGCGAACCCGGCGGCGGTGCAGGGTGTAGGCGAGAATCCAGAGAGAGCCGAGTGTAAAGGCCAGTGTCGCGTAGCCGGCAGCGTCGTGCCATTTTTCCAAGGAGCCCAGGCCTTGAGCTGTTGCCACGAGCGCAAGCGTGGTGGCGCGGATAAAATTCCCGAATACGGCGAATCCCAGCGCCGAAAAAACCAACATCCCCCGGGTGAACACCCCGAAGCGGAAAACCTCACCGAAAAACAGCGAGGCCATCAGGCCACTTTGCAGGGAGCGCACGCCGCTGCAAGCCTCCTCCACACCGATAAGCCCGGTCGGCAAGGCAATGAGATTCCCGCGCCGGACGGCCTCGTAGCCGCACCAATGCAGAACTTCGAGCGCACCGCCGGCGTTTTTTTCCATGAGAAACCCCATGAACGCCTCCTCGGCATTGCGCGGCCACGGCACGGCGATCAGGAAAAATGCCGCGGGGAAAAAAAAGTGTCTTAGCCAGGGCCGCCCGCCCATCGCGTGGGCAAGGATCAATGAAAGCGCCACCGCGCTCAATGCCCCGAACATACCAGGAATGCGCCACTCGGGGTTCGCTTCGTAGAAGGGCTGGATGAGCGCGAGAAAAGCCAATGGCAAAAGGGCGAGCAGGGCGTTTGAAGCCATGCTTTCCGGCGGCTGCGGAACGGGGCGGTCGGCCCAGCGTTGCAGAAACAATCCAGCGCACAGGATCGGAACGAGGAATCCATAGCTGTATTGCGGGTCGATCTCCCAGTCGTTCCAAAGCATCCGAACCGCCAGCCACCACACCGCCGCAAGCCCGGCGGCCAACGGCAGGAGTCCCTCGGGGGCGTTTCGGCTTGGGGAGTTAGGTTGTTTCACCGGCCCTTGCCGAAAAGCATCACATGGAGGGTTTTCAGGATCACAGTCGCATCGAGCGCGAGCGAGAAGTGCCGGATGTAGTAGAGGTCATACATCAGCTTTTCCATCGTGTCCTCAATGCTGGCGCCGTAGGGGTAGTTCACTTGGGCCCAGCCGGTGATGCCCGGCCGCACAAGGTGGCGGAAGTGGTAGTAGGGAATCGCTTTTTCATAACGCTCCACGCATTTGATCCACTCCGCGCGCGGCCCGATGAGGCTCATCTCGCCGCGCAGGACATTCCAGAGCTGTGGGAGTTCATCGAGTCGGGTAAGGCGCAGCCAGTGGCCGAGCTTCGTGACGCGCGGGTCGCCTTCCACGGTGTAAAGGCCCTTGAATTCGCTGCCCACCTCCATGGTGCGGAATTTGTAGAGCGTGAAAAGGCTGCCGTGCTGGCCGACTCGCGTCTGGCTGAAAAATACCGGCCCGCGCCTCTCGAGTTTGATGATCAAGGCCACCAGTCCCATCACAGGCGACATGACCAAAAGCGTCAGCGAGGCCAGCACGAGATCGAACACCCTTTTCAGCGAAGCGAACGCCGAGTGTTGCACGAGTTGGAATCCCGAATCCAAGGGCCAGCTCCGGCTGAGAAGGTCGGGTGGCATTTTGTGCCAGAAAGTCTCGTGGAACGAATGCATCGTGTAGACCGGCAGTTCGCGGAAATGCACCGCGACAAGCGCCGTGAGCACATCGTTTTCCAAGTGGTCCGTGTGCGTGGCGATCACGATGCCTTCGTGCTCGAAGTCGGCATGCCCCTGCAAATCCTTCAGCACATCGGCGGCCAAACCCTCGTAGATCGGGGTTCCGGGACCGGCGACATTGCGGCCGACCTCCGCGTCGCCCGTGGCAAAAAAGTGGAGTTGTTGTTTCAGCCCCTTGGATGCGCTGGTTTTGAAAAACCTCTCGCCCGACTCCGAGTCGCTGATCACCAACAAGCGGCGATGGGTGCGGGCAAATCCCGAGGTAGAAAAAACCAAGCGCCGCTGGAAGAGCGAAATCAGGGTGAACGCCAGAAAGGATCCCGAGAAAATCGCACGGCTGGAAGCCACCGCCCCGCCGAAGCTTGCGACGAGATAAACCGCAAAGGCCGAAAGCAAAAACGATGCGAAGCACGCGATGAGGTGCTCGCTCGTGTAGCCGACCGAATTCATCTCCGACCGGGGATCGTAGGCCCCGATCAAGCTGAGCGTGAACACCGAAATCACCATCGGCAAAACCACTTCGGCCCATCCGTAGCGGTTGAAATCGCCGGTGAACTCGGATAGCGCCAGATAGGTTCCCGCCCAGGCCGCGCAATCAAGCAAGAGAAAGAAAAACATCAACGAGCGCTCCCTCGCCGACCCACGGGCCACCTTCAGTCCGGCAGGAAAAAGATCCGCAGGACGGGTCGCGAAAATTTCAGGCGTGTGTTCTGTAACCTGCATTGGCTGGGGTGCTAATCAAATCGGAAAAGTCAAAATCTAGACCATTACACATACCTGCTCTGGCGCCCGGGGCAATTTTTTTATTGAGAGAGGGGACTGGGCTTGACCCCTCCCGACCCCCTCGGCAATCTCCCGCGCCAATTCCTTGAGCCAGCTCGTTAAATTCCGATTTCCGCTCTTCCTTCTCGTTTTGGGAGCCATCTTGATTCCCGCTTCGTTTTCATGGGATATCCCCGTCCGGGAGAGGCTCGTCGCCTCCCAGGGGCCGAATTGGAAAAAATCCCCCATTCGCAAGTCCTACGAAATCATCCGCAAATGGGGCGACTGGCCCCAAATCATGGTCTTCGGAGCGGTGGGTTTCCTGGTGGCAAAATGGCGTGGCAACCGCCGTTGGAGCCGGATTTTTCTCGCCGCGATGGTCGCCTCGACACTCGCCGGAATGGTCGCCAATGCCTCCCGGCTTACCACCGGCCGCACCCGCCCGCGGGAAAGTCCCAAAATCGAGCAGGGTTTCTATGGCCCTTGGCATGAGGGACGATGGCTCATCGGCGTTCCCGCCTACAATTCCTTCCCGTCAGGACACACGGCCACGGCGTTTGGCTTCGCCGCAGTGGTGGTTTTCGCCTCGTCGGGTTGGGGCGTGGTGGCGCTCATCGCAGCCAGTGCCGTGGCTGGCGCCAGTATTGGAATCGGTGCCCACCATCCTTCGGATGTGGTCGTTTCGATTCTTGTTTCCTTTGTCGTTGCCTGGATCGTCTGGCAATTTGCTCAACGCCGATTCCCGCCTTCGTAGCGGGGGCGGGGGAATTACGCCCGGGCTAGGATTTGCAGGGTTTCGCGGGCGTTGCGTTCGATGGAATATTCCGAGGCCAGGCGGCGGCAATCGGCGCGGGCGGCGGCGAGTTTTTCTGCGCAACGCCATTTTTCCACAGCTTCGGCAAGGGCGTGGCTGTCGCCGGTTGGAGTGATGTCGCCATGGACTCCCGGTGTGAGGATTTCGGAAAAACCGTTCGCTGGTGTTGTGATCACCGGCAAACCGGCGGCGAGGGCCTCCAGGCAGGCATTCGAGAAGGGGTCATACCATGTGGGAGCGACGAGCAGATCGGCGGCGGCGAAAAGTGCGGGGATGTCGGAGACCGGGCCGAGGAAGCGCGCCTTGTCGTGGCGGTAGAGATCGGCGGAGCCGCGGCCCGCGACAATAAGCGTGGTGGAGTCGAGCAGGTCCAGAGCGCCGATGGCGGTCGAGAGTCCTTTTCGCTCCCAACCGGTGCCGAGAAAAAGCAGGCACAACCCTGCGGAATCGATCTGAAACTTTATTCTTGAGGCATTGCGATCCGGTAATTCCGACCAAGGCTGGATGCCATTTCGGACAATGTGGATGCGCTCGGCGGGGTAGGGGAACCGGGTGAGGATTTCGTCGCGAACCATCGAGGAGTTGGCAATAATGGCACGCGTGCTGGCGGGATCGAAGACTCGCCGTTCAAGGTCGAGGATTTGGGCATGCTTGCGGTTCAGGCCGCGCGTGAGCCGCTTCCAGAACGGCTCGAAGCTGTTTCGACGCTCGAGCCACGCAGCGTGGACGCCGTCGCCGGCCCGGTAGACCTCGCAGCCTGGAACCCGCTCCAGGCTGAGGTGGGTGTCGCAGCCGGTATTTTTTTTTGAAAAGGAGGCGGCAAACTCGCGGGGAGAGTCCCCCTCGAGCCGAAGGATGTCGCCGAACGGCCAGCGATCGGCGGGCCAATCCCGCGAAGTGATGAGCTGGGTTTCCTCACCGAGTTCGCGCAGGGCCGCACCGAGCCGGAGGAGGTAGGCTTCGGCGCCCCCGGTGGCGGAATGGCCTCGGCGGACGAGCCCGATTTTCATGCGGGGCGCGCGCCGCGGGTGTCGTTCTCGGGTTTCGGCGGACGACCGAGGAGTTCGGACATCGATTCGCGCGGAGGTTTTGCTTGATGGAGCACCGAGTGGATTTCCGCTGTGATCGGGGCATCGATGCCGGCCCGCTGCGCGCACTGCCACGCACCGAGTGAGGTGGGAACGCCTTCGGCGACCATTTGCATCGAATCGATGATGGTGGCGGGAGTTTCCCCGCGGCCTAGGCGCTCGCCGAATTTGCGGTTGCGGCTTTGGGCGCTGAAGCAGGTAACCATCAAATCCCCAACGCCGCTGAGGCCGAAGAAGGTTTCCTTGCGTCCGCCGAGCGAGACTCCGAGGCGCGTCATTTCCGCAAGAGAGCGCGTGACAAGTGCGGCCTTGGAATTGTCGCCCATGCCGAATCCGTCGCACACGCCGGCCGCGATGGCATAGACATTTTTGAGGGCGCCGCCGAGTTGGATTCCGAGGATGTCGTCGCTCGTGTAGGCGCGGAAATTTTTTACGGAAAAGACCCGCTGGAGGGGTTCGAGCAGGTCGGGTTGGTCGGAGCCGATGACACTCGCGGCCGGGATGCGGCGGGCGATCTCCACGGCGAGGTTGGGGCCGGAAAGGACCGCCATGCGGCACTCCGGCAGGCAGTCGGCAAGGACCTGGCTCATGAGCTTGCCGCTGTCGTGCTCAATGCCTTTTGTGCAGGAAACGATCACGGTTCCCGGCTTCGGGCCGAATCCTGCAAGCTGGGTGGCGGTTTTGCGGACGGCTTTGGAGGGAAGGACCGAGATGATCAACGGGGAGGAAAGCGTTTCAGCCAGATCCTGAGTGGCGGTGACGGGCGCGGGGATTTCGATGCCGGGCAGGTAGCTCGAATTCGAACGCCGCAGGTTGATTTCCTGCGCGACGGCGGGGTTGTGGCTCCAGAGCGTGATGGGGAGATTGTGGTCGGCGAGGATGACAGCGAGGGCCGTGCCCCAACTTCCACTGCCTAGGATGCTGATGCGGTCGAACATGGGCTATTGGGCGGCGGGCTTTGGTTTTTTCTCGAAGCGTTTTTCGGTTCCAGCCATCAGGCGCGAGATATTGGATTTGTGGCGCCAGACGGCAAGCACGCACATGGCTGCGGCGATGCCGGTTCGGATCGCGTCACAATCCCCCAACCACCACAGCACCGCCGAGGAGGTCGGGAGCGCCACCGCCGCGCCGAGCGAGGCAACGGAGACATAACGAGTGGAGTAAAAAAGCACGAGCCAGACAGCCAAGCCCGAGGCGAAAACCGGCCAGGGGAAGAGCGCCAGCATGATGCCTGCCGAGGTCGCGATGCCCTTGCCGCCTTGGAACCGCAGCCACACCGGGTAGCTGTGTCCGATGACTGCGAAAATCGCTGCCACCACGCCGGCGGTGATCATTTCATTCGGTGAGGAGTCAAAAAAGCGCGCAGCAATTTCAAAAGCCGCCATCACAGCAAGCCAACCTTTCAGGGTATCGAGCGCAAAAACGGTGTAGCCCCAGGATTTGCCAAGCACCCGCAAGGCGTTCGTGGCACCCGTGCTTCCGCTGCCTTGCTTGTGGAGGTCCACGCCGTTGAGCTTCCCGGCCAGATACCCCCACGGGATGGAACCCAAAAAATACGCGACGAAGGCTGAAGCCAGATAAAGCATTACGCCCACGATCAAATCATGGCTGGCGTCTCTCCCCTCAAGATAAAAAAAGACACCTTTTTCGGCTTGGCACGCCGTGTGCCCCACTCATCATCCGCCGCGATGGCAACAAGAAATCCCCTCTCTCTCCGGGCTTTTCTCAACGAAATCGGTCCCGTGGACCAGGTTGGCATCGAGGAGCGCGTGGCCAAATACACCACCCGTTCAGTGAAAAAAAACTCGAAGATTCAGGCGCTCCGGCTCGCTGTTTCGATGGTCGATCTCACCACCCTGGAGGGAAAAGACTCGCCGGGAAAGGTGGCTTCGCTCTGTCTCAAGGCCCGGCACCCTCACGACGATCCCTCGATTCCATCGACCGCCGCCGTTTGCGTTTACCCCCGACTTGTGAAGCACGCAAAAAAACACCTTCGCGGCTCGACCGTGAAAATCGCCTCCGTTGCAACGGCTTTTCCGTCCGGCCAGACCCCGCTCTCCACGCGCCTCGCCGAGGTCCGCTCCGCCGTTGGGGATGGCGCCGACGAGATCGACATGGTCATCAGCCGCGGTGCGTTTTTCGCGGGCGAACTGAATCTCGTGCAGGACGAAATCGTCGCCGTTCGCGATGCTTGCGGCCAGGCGGCGCTCAAGGTCATCCTCGAAACAGGCGAACTCGAAACCTACGACAACATCCGCGCCGCCTCCTTCCTCGCCATGCGCGTTCTCCGTCCCGGGGATTTCATCAAGACCAGCACCGGCAAAACCTCGTCGAACGCCACCCTCGGAAACAACCAGGTCATGCTCGAGGCGATCCGGGATTTTTACCTCGAGACAGGAACCGAAATCGCCATGAAGCCCGCAGGCGGCATTCGCACCGCCAAGCAGGCGATCCAATTCCTCATCGCCGTGAAGGAAACCCTCGGCGATGCCTGGCTTCACAACTCCCGCTACCGCTTCGGCGCGTCCGCGCTCCTCAACGACCTCGTTCGCCAACTCGTGAAGGAAAAGACCGGTGCCTACCAAGCCCCTTACACCTTCAGCGAAGCCTCCGGAAGTTACTAACCATGCCCGCCAAACGCCCAAACAACCCCGCACGAGAACTCCTTTTCGGCGATCTCTGGGAATACGATCCCGCCCCCGAAACGGCCCCTGCCCACATCGCGCCGAGATACGACCTGTTCATCAACGGAAAATTCACCGCGCCGAAGTCGAAGCAGTGGTTCGACTCGATCTCGCCGGGCAACGAGCAAAAAGTCTCCGAAATCGCTCTCGCCAACGAGGCCGATGTGAACGCCGCCTTCACCGCCGCCACTGCTGCGTTCCCGAAATGGAGCAAAACC
>JBMTBF010000039.1:0-10614 GCA_049429585.1 Terrimicrobiaceae bacterium
GCCATCCTCGCCACGGCGAATTTTTTGCCGAAGGACATGGAGGACCGAACGATCTACACGATCCTCGCGAAACCCGTCCCGCGTTTCTGCTATCTCCTCGGCAAGCTCTGCGGGGTCCTCGCCTTGCTCGCCATCGCGATCCTGCTGATGAGCGGGTTGTTTCTTGCCGTGCTCTGGCTCCGCGAGAGCACGGTTCTCGCGGAAACCCGCGAGCAGTTCGCCTCGGCATCGCCGGAGGATTTGGCGCTTGCGGTGAAGGAAGTGACCGCCTCGACCTTCAACCTCAACCTGCTTCCCGGCATCCTCGTCATTTTCATCAAATCCGCGCTGCTGGCCTCGCTCACACTTTTCATTTCGACCTTTGCCACCTCCTCGATCTTCACGATCCTGATGGCTGTCGCGCTGTATTTCATCGGCCACCTGCAAGCCACGGCCCGCGAATACTGGCTCTCCGGGGTGGATGTCGAATGGTGGTCGCGCCTTCTCGCGGCGATGGTGTCACTATTGTTCCCGGATCTCCAAGCCTTCAATCTCACCGACGACATCATCGCGGGCACGGCGGTTCCATTGAAGCTCTTCCTCGGCACGGCCGCGCTCGGAGGCCTCTACATCGCCATTTATTTCGCGCTCGCCGCGCTCGTGTTTTCCGGCCGCGAGCTATGAGGTGGCGGCAGGTCGCGGCGGTTTTGCTTTTGGCGCTGGGCGGCGCGGCGATGTTGCCCTTGCAGGGGCGTCTCGCCCGCGAGGCGCAGGCCGCGCATTTCCGGAAAACCTCCCTCGATATCGACCTTCGCGAGCGCATCGGCCAGGCGGGATTCCTCGCCGCGCTCAGCGGATTCCGCTCGCCGCTGGCCGCCCTCCTTTGGATCGAGGCCCACGCGGCCTGGGAAAACACGGAGTGGGGGCGCATGGCCGGGTTGTTCGATACCGTCACAACCCTCCAACCCCGCTCGCTCACCTATTGGGACATGGCGTCCTGGCACATGGCATGGAACGCGGCGATCGCCGCGCTTCAAAATGAAAAGCAGCCAAGCGAGGCGCTTCGTATCAAGGCCCAGCGAGAATATTTCGACCTCGGCCGCGATTTTCTCGAGCGCGGGATCAAGAACAATCCCGACCGCTACCAGCTCTACCTGCAGCTCGCCGTTCTCCTTCGCGACAAGTTCGAGGACCACTGCGCGGCTGCGTTGGCGTTCGAGAAAGCCGCCTTGTTTCCCGACGCCCCGGCCTACGCCGCTCGCTTCGCCGGATACGAACTCGCAAAATGCCCCGGCCACGAGCGCGACGCCTATGAAAAACTCCGCGCTCTCTGGTTCCAGGGCGAAAATCAACGCCTGCCCTCGCTTATCAACCTGCTTCGCGATATGGAAAACAGGCTGGATATTCCCGCCGCCGAGCGAATAGATTCCGCCCCTGCGCTGCCGCAGACTCGATAATTCCATGCGCTTTGCCATATTTGGAGACATTCACGCCAACCTTCACGCGCTGACTGCCGTGTTGCAGGACACCCGTGAACAGGGCTGCACCCATTCGATCTGCATGGGCGATATCGTGGGCTACAACGCCTTTCCCAGCGAATGCGTCGCTGTCGTGCGGGAACTCGATTGCCCAACCGTCAAAGGCAACCACGACGAGCAGGTCTCGATGAATTATACGCAGGAGGGCCTCAACCCTCTCGCCGAGGAGGCGCTCGACTGGACCCGTAACAAGCTCGGGGACGCGGAAAAAGCTTGGCTCCGTGAACTGCGCTTTCAGCGGCTGGTGCGCGATTTCACGGTCGTCCACGCAACGCTCGATACTCCCCACAAATGGGGCTATGTGACCTCTGCCCTCGATGCGGCGGCGAGTTTCACCTACCAGCACACCCAGCTGTGCTTCATTGGACACACCCACCGGCCGGTTGTTTATGTTCGCGAAAGTTCGGTCTCCGCGCTGGCCTTCGAAACCGTCCAGATCGAGAAAAACAAAAAATATCTCGTCAATGTCGGCAGTGTCGGACAGCCGCGCGATGGAGACTGGCGCGCGGCGTATTGCATCTACGATACCGACAAAAGCGAGTTGACCCTCCGGCGCGTTCCCTACGATCTCGAAGGTGCCCAGCGTGCGATTCTCGACGCCAAGCTTCCGGAAAAACTCGCGCTTCGCCTCGCCAGCGGGCGCTGACCCGTTTCCCGTGAGGCCCTCTTCCCTCCTTTTCATCAAGCCCGGCTCGATGGGGGATGTCATTCACGCCCTGCCGGTCGCCTCGTCAATCCACAACGCCTGGCCCGGGACAAAAATCACCTGGATTGTCGATCCGCGCTGGGAGCCGCTGCTGCGGGGCAACCCCGCCATCAACCGCATCCACCTTTTCCCCCGCGAGCGATTCCGTGGCGCGGGAGGTTTTCTCCGGTCGATTTCCTGGTATCGCTCGCTTCGGAAGCTGCAGCCCGAGATGGCTCTCGACCTCCAATGCCTCCTGCGCAGTGGCGTGATGGCATCGTGCAGCGGGGCAAAAACGGTTTTCGGGTTGGACGACGCCCGCGAGGGCGCGGGATTTTTTTACACGAATAAAATCCGCGTCCGCCGCGACGAACACGCTGTCCGCCGGTATCTGCGCTCGGTTCCCTCGCTAGGCATCGATCCCACGACTCCGTGGCAGTGGATACTCCCCGCCGGAGAACCATGCCGTGCCATTTCGCCGCCGGCCCCCTACATCGTGCTTCATCCCTTTTCGCGCGGTGCCGGAAAGTCGATGGACGCTGCTGCAATTCGCGAATTTGTGAAGGCGTTTCGTTCAAAAAGCGAAAAACAAATCCTCATCGTCGGAGCCGGAATGTGCGGGGAGGATTTAGGAACGGGCGTCGTGGATTTGCTCGGCAAGACAAGTCTTTTGGAACTTATCAGCCTGCTTCGCGGAGCGAGCTTCGTGGTGAGTGTGGATAGTGGCCCGATGCACCTCGCGGCGGCTCTGGATGTCCCCCTGCTCTCGATCCACACCTGGAGCGATCCGAGGCTTGTCGGTCCCTATTCGGAAAAAGCCTGGATTTGGCAGGGAGGGGAAATCCGCCGCCAAAACCTCGATGCCGCACCGCTGCCGGAACGGGCCTTCACGCCCGCAGACGCCAGCGCGATCGGCGAGTTCGCCGCGATTCAGAGATAATCGGCGATCTCGTAAAGTGCCGGGTCGCGCTCGGCGGATTTGCGCCGTGCCTTCACCCCGCCCGAAACCTCGCCTGCCTCCGCGCCGTCGCCCCCCATCCCGTCCGGAAAATCCATGTTGTCGAACGCATCACCGAATTCCTCCTCGAGCTTTTCAGGGTCTTCGCCCGCCTCGAGCCGTCGGATCATGTGCTCCATCTCGGCTGGCATTTTCTGGCCAGTCGCCTCGGTCATCTTGCGCATCATCCGCCCCAGAGCACGCGGATCGGGGTTGTTTTCATCCATGCCCGCCATGTCGCGCTCCATCTCGGCCATCACCCGCTCCATGCGGGGATCCATGTCGTCACCCGCGGGCGTGCCGGATTTTTCCTTGGCACGACCGGTCACCGCGAATTTCGAAACAACCCGCTCCATGCGCGCTTCGGGCTTGTCTGGACAGCGGGGAGTTTTGTTCGCGTAAGCGAGACTGCGCGCGAAGAACGAATAAATCTTGTGGGTGTCCGGCGAATAGAATTCGTAGATGGGCATGGGTCGGATTTCGTTTCAGGCGGAAAATAAACCCTCCCCGCAAATCCGTCCACCGTCCGCTTGGGCCTTGGCGAACCGGTGCCGCCAAGCATAGGGTTTCGCCATGGAGCCATCCCGCGAACAGTGTGGCGAATTCGATGTGGTCGTGATCGGCGGAGCGATCTCCGGCGCGGCGACCGCGTTTTTGCTCCGCCGCCGCGACCCTTCGCTTCGAGTGCTCGTTGTCGAAAAAAACACCGCCTTCAAGCGGCGCGTGGGCGAGGCGACGACGGAGGTCAGCAGTTTTTTTCTCACCCGTGTTCTGGGACTCACGAACTTCCTTGCCCGCACGCAGATTTCCAAAAACGGGCTTCGATTTTGGTTTTACCGAGACAGCGAGGGGCGCTTGGCCGACTGCGCCGAGTTGGGTGGAAAATATCTCTCCACAGTTCCCGCCTATCTGATCGACCGTTCGGTTCTCGACGAGGAAATGCTTCGCCGGGCCGTTGCCGGCGGCTCCGAAGTGTTGCGACCCGCCCAAGTGAAGTCTGTCAGGCTGAATGAAGGCGGTCTGCAGGAAATCGTCCTCAGCCATGATGGAGCCGAAAAAACCATCCGAGCCCGCTGGGTCGTCGATGCCTCCGGCCTGAAAGCCGAGCTCGCGCGCGCCAATGGCTGGATCCGCCCAAACAAGGCCCACCCCACGCTGGCCGTCTGGTCCCGCTGGCGCAATACGGGAGACTGGGACGGACTCGACACCGGGGATGCCGATTGGGGTCAGGGCTTTTATGGAATCCGTGGAACGGCTACGAACCACTTCGTCGGGGAAGGGTGGTGGGCCTGGTGGATTCAACTCCAAGGCGGGGAGGTGAGCATCGGGGCCGTGATCGACCAACGGCTCGCCGATTGGAAAAGCGGCGATGCCACCGTCGGCGAGAAGCTCCGCCAGTTCCTCTCCCGCCACCCGGCCGCGCGCGAGATGATGAAGGATGCGGAGTTCGTCGAGGGCGATGTGCATTTTCGCCGAAATCTTCCCTACTCCTCCGACCGGTATGCGGGCGACGGGTTCGCGCTGGTGGGTGACGCCTCGGCGTTTCTCGATCCACTCTACAGCCCGGGAATGGATTGGATCGCCTACACGGTTTCCGCAACGGTCAGCCTCATCTCCAAATGGCGCGAGGGTTCGGAGGTCGCGCCGCTGGTGCAAAAACACAACCGCGATTTTCGTGTGAGCTACGAGCGGATGTTTGGGGCTCTCTACCAGGATAAATACGAATACCTCGGAGATCAGGACCTCCTGCGCGTCGCCTTCCGCCTCGATATCGCGAGCTACTACCTCTATGTCGCCCGCTTCCTCTTTCAACAGGGCCCGCACATGCTTGAACAACCGCCCTTCTCGCCATGGCAGGCCGGACCGTTTTTCGAGATCATGCGGTTCTATAATCGCCGCCTCGCCGCGATGGCCCGCTCGCGCCGGGCACGGGGAAAATTCGGACTCCACAACCAAGGGCGCCGCGACCTCGTGCCGGGATTCAATTTCCGTCTCGGTCAGCTTTTTCGCACCGTGGGGGATGGCTTGTGGCTTTGGCTCGTTCTGGAAATTCGCGAAGGCTGGCGCTCATGGTTTCGTTCGGAAGAAAAACCAGCGCCGGCGCGTGAAGCCGTTACTCCATCGGCCCGCCCCGCCGCCGCGCATTCCTGATTATTTCATCAGCAATTCCTGAAAGCCGGGGTCGTTACGGAATTTCTCGAAAACCGGAGACTTCGCCAAACCCTCCCTCATTGGCAGTCCGCCGAGACTAATGGCCTTCCGGGCGGCTTGCTGGCAAAGAGCCTGGTCGTCGTTGCGGGCTGCGGCCTTCGCCAACCGGAACTGGCTTTCGGCCTCCTTCGGCTCCAACTCCACCAGCGCGCGTGCCGCTGCAAGTTCTTGAACGCGGAGATCCGCCGCCTCGGCAAAGTCGGTCGCTACTTTTAGGAAAATCGGGTCGTTGGAAAAATTCCCGACCGCTTGATCGAGAAACGCCTTCAGCGCCTTCTCGTCGCCACTCGCGGAGTGCAGTTCCAACAAAGCCAGCGCGTCTTCACGACTGTCTGGCTTTTTGCGAAGCGCGTCCTCGCGCTCGGCGATTTTGCCCTGCAGTTCCTGCCGCTTCTCCGATGCGAAATACATCCGCCAAAGCAGAAGATTGTTCGAATCCTTCTCGAGGGCGGTTTCAAACATTTTGAGGACACCCGCAAAGTCTCCTCGCTGCCAGAGCATTTGGCTGAGCGCATGAAGACTCTCGCCATTGCCTTGCCACAGCGCGAGCGCCTGCCGATAGGCCCGTTCGGCTTCGGCGTCCATCTTGCGGTGGAGGTAGAGGTTTCCGGCCGTGGCGCGGAGTTTCGAGAACGACCTCTGCGCGTCCAAGTCGTGCGAATACGCCGGATTGGCCAGGAGTTTTTTCGAATACGCATCCCAAAATGCAAAATCCGCGCGAACCGACTCAGCGGGGATTTCCTTCAACGGCTCGCGGTGGATTTTGTAGACGAGCCCATGCGGCTCGGCGTGGTCATACGACCACTTCAGCGGAAAACTCTCCTCGACAAAAAACTCGTGCGCATCGCGGTTCTTTTCCCAGATCAATCGTGTCACGACGCTGTGGGGCAACGAGGGATCGGGCTCTCCATCCTTCGCTGCCGCCTCCGTTTCCTTGGCAACCGCCGCCTTGATTTCCTCCTCGCTCGGAAAAACCAACGGCTTCTTCGGGTAGATCGTTCCGCGCCCGAGCCAATGTTCAAAGGCATTTGAGGGCGGCGGCCTGTCGGGTCCGTAGTGGTCGGCGAGGTATTTGCGATAGAGAGGCTCTCCCACGCCGTTCTGCGTGATGATGTAGAGATCGCGGCGGTCGAATCCCGCATCGCGCTTCTGCTCATGCGGCTGCGGGCTTTCTCCGAGAATCATGTAGGTGGGAACGAAGCGGCCCGGGTCTGTGCCGCCGAGCACCACGCTGCCGGCGGGGAGGTCCTTCAGCATGTCGTGGCCGAACTCCCAGCCGAACCACCGCCCGCGCTGACTGCATCCCTCGTGGTTGAAATACAAAGGCCACAACGGCAGCGCCAGTAGTCCGTAGCGCATCCACGCCAAGCCCGGTGCCCGATTGAAAAACCAAAGGGCCCCTGCGACAAAACCCAGCCCGGCCAGTAACGCGAAGATCAGGTTTGTGTAGGTGTGATAGGGCATCTGCACCCACCAACCCGCAGCATCGATTGTCGCGCCGTCCGCCACAGGCTGTAGGATCGCGGCGAGAACAAAGGCGATTTCCAGGAGGTAAATCCAAGTTCGCGCCGCCACATCGCGCAGACGAAGAACCACGACCAGCGCGATGAAGTAGGCCAGCACCCCCAGCGGTGTGAAGCTCACGCCCAGCTTCCACCAGAAAAACCCGACCCATTCCTGCAATCGCGCCAGCAGTGGTCTTTCCGGCAATTCCTCCCCGTCGCGTCCCGTCTTTACTGATCCCTGCGAAGTTCCCATCAACCTCCCGAGCGAGCGCAGGCTTTGATCCGAGAGGCTTCCGCCGTATTGCGAGCGGTTGAAGGAAAAGAAAAATCCCTCGGCCGTCCGCGTGTAGGCCCAGTTCATCGGAGGGTTGGTGGAAGATGCGAGGGGCATGTAAGCGTAAGGCAGCAGGCCCAGCGCAACGACGAACGGCAAATACACCACCAAGCGCCACGCGATGCGGGATTTTTTCAAGACAACAAGCGCCGCGAATCCCGCCGCCACGCAGTAGAAAAACCGAATCGCCGTTTTAAGAACCGGCATTTGTTCCGAGAGGAGCGCGAACCCGAGATACACGATCAGTAGCGTGATCGCGCACGCCACAACCAAATCCCAAAAGAGCTCCCGTCGAACCAACAGCACCGCAAGTAGCGGAAGCGGGGCCAGCGCCACACTGAGTTGATGGTTGCTGAACGAAAGCGCCAGCAGGAAGAAAGGCAGCATCAACAAAGCGAGGCTCTCCGGCCTCCTCAGCCACACATACAGAGAGGCGAGAAACAGCCCGATCAACAGCGCATGCAGAGTATAAACCTCTGCGATCACCGCCTGAGACCACATGGAAAAACTGAAAGCGAACAGCAGGGCGATAGTCACCGACACGCTGGCATTCAAACCACGCCAGCGCGTGACCCGATCTCCGAGCATCCAGCGCGTGGAGCTCGAAAAAAGCGCCGCCGTCAATCCGGTCGCCAAAGCCCCGCAGAGACCGCTGAAGAGATTGATCTCCCATGCCGCGTTGCCGAGAGGGAGGAGTTGGAAAATCCATGCGAGCAGCGTCCAGAGGGGATAGCCGGTCGGGTGGGGGACGCCGAGATGTTGCGCGGCGACGATAAACTCCCCCGAGTCGAGCAGCGTCACATTCGGCGCAGCGGTCCAAAAATAAAGAGCCCCTGAAATGACGGAGCAAACCAACCCGGCAACCCCATCCGCCAGCTTCCAGATTCGATCAGGCGTGGGTGTGGGATTTTCCATGATCGTGCGGGCAAGGCACAAAAACCCACGCCATGCCGGCGGCCTTCGCCGCCTCGATGCCGGTCGGGCTGTCTTCGAACACCACGCAATCGGCCGCCGCCACGCCCAGCAGTTTTGCAGCGAGCAGGAACGGATCGGGGTGCGGCTTGCCCCGGTCGTAATCCTCGGCGCAGACAATGGCCTCGAACCATTCCTCGATTCCAAGTGCCTGGAGCGTCGCCACCACCAGGTCGCGATGTCCCCCGGAAGCCACAGCCATCGGAAATTTTCCACGCATTCGCCGGGCGATATCGACCACCTCGGTCATGGGCAAAACCTCGGGGATCATTTGGAAATAATATTTCTCCTTTCGCCGCACGACCGCCTCGACATCCATCGCCAAGCCGTAGCGCTCATTCAGCGCGCCGACGATATGAGCCGTTGGCCGCCCGCCCCATTCATAAAAAAGCGCCTCCGGATATTGGCCGCCGAAATCCGCCATCGCCCGAGACCATGCGCGGTAGTGGAGCGGCATATTGTCGGCCAAGGTGCCGTCGCAGTCGAAAATGTAACCGCCGAATTCGCGGGCCGGGATGTCGAGTTTCAAGAAGGAATCGGGTTTTAAGGAAGTGTCTCCAGGTGGAATTGAACCGCCATCTGAGCTTTAGGAGAGCCCTGCTCTATCCATTTGAGCTATGGAGACATTATGAATCATGCGCTCACGCTGAACTCGGCCTTAATTTTTTGAAAAGCTAAGGCAAGCCATGACATGTCGTATGGAAGCAGTGATGCCCGCGTTCCTTCGCAAAGTCAAATCCGCCGCCAAGAAATTTGCGTCCCTTCGAAGGGCGTTTGCAACCTTGAGCGCATGAATTTTCCCGAAGCCTGAGCGTCATTTGCAACAACCCGCTTGTCTCGGCGCCGTCGATCCGTTCAGATGCACGCCATGAAAACCAAGCTCCGTGATGTCCCCGGTGGCCCGCCCGCCCTCGGTCCCTACTCGCTCGGCGTTGTTGCCGAAGGAAAATTCGTCTTCGTCTCCGGCATGACGCCATGGGATCCCGCTACCGGAAAAATCGAGCGCGGCTCGATCGCCCGTCAGACCGAACTCGTTCTCGAAAATGTGAAGAAGGTCCTCGCCGCTGCTGGCGCCGATTTTCAGAATGTCGTCAGCTCCCGCGTGTATCTCACGGAACTCACCGCCGAGAATTTCAAGGAGATGAACGAGGTTTACATCCGCTACTTCGGTGATTCCGCGCCTTCGCGGGCCACGATCGGGACCCAACTCCTCGGCTTCGATGTCGAGATCGAGTGCGTAGCGTGTTTGTAGTTCGGATGCAGCGCTGATCGCGCCTCCTTTCGATCAAATGAAACCGGGTCTGGTTTTGCTGGTGAGCGGCGAGGCGGGCGATTCGGAGCTTCTTCGCGTCGCATTGGAATCGACTGCTGTGCGGGTGTCAGCGATCGCCGATGTGGCGAAAGCTTTCGCCGAGGCCGATGCGCAGCGACCGGATTTGGTTTTGATCGGAACGAAAATTCCACGCGACCACGCGCAGTGGTTGCTGGAAAGAATCATCGCCGATGCGGACCTGCGCGAGACTCCCGTGGTGCTGATGTTCTACGAGTCCCGCCGCTCGTGGGTTCTGGAGATGATCAAGCTGGGCCTGCGCGCCTACATCCAGCTCCCGAGGGAGAAGGAGGATTTTCTGCGTCGTCTCGCCCAGCACCTGCCTCCGGGGACCCTTGGGAGGCCAACCCAGGCAGATGCTCAGGTTTCCCGCGACAGCGTCGGGGAAAGGCTTCGCCAGCGCCTTGCGAAACGCCAAATCGAAAACGCCACCGCTCTCACCCGGGGCGAATCCCCTTCCGAAGCAGGCCGGAGGATCATGGTGCTGGAGCAGCAGTTCACTGACGAGAGCGGCCTGACCGTGCGCACCTCCACGCGGGAGATGTCGTTGTTTGAAAAAATCGACGACTACCTGTTGCGTTTCGGCGGCAGCAACTCGCATGTCATCGGAATTTTCATGGGGCTTTTGGTCGATGGGAAAATCCGCGTGGGTTTCCGACACAACTCCGAGAGGCTTTCCTTGGTCGATCCCTCATCCAAAAAAACTCCGGAGGTTGCGATGCAGTTGATCGACGCCCATCTTAGCCAATGCGAGGCCTCGAACACCCCGGACTCGCGAACGCAAAAAATCGTTCTCTGAATTAAAGGTTTGAGAGGCGCCAACTGGTTCAGATCAATTCGGAAATTCTCTTTTCAATTTGGATGGAGCGAAAGAAATTTGGCCACATGAGTTCCCTTCAAACCCTTCTTCAAGTTTTCGTCGGTCTCGGGATTCTGAATGTGTGGCTGATCCGTGCGAACTGGTCCACCGGATACCGGGGAGGCGATGCCAAGAATTTGAAAGAGGAATTCGCCACCTACGGATTGCCGGGTTGGTTTTTCTATCTGGTCGGCACGCTGAAAA
>JBMTBF010000040.1:0-10391 GCA_049429585.1 Terrimicrobiaceae bacterium
GGTCGAGAGCGAGGAGTTGGTCTTTGGTGTGGCGTGCTTCCTTGAAGGTGTTCGCGAGGCCCTCGCCGGTGTTCACGCGGTTCTCCAGAAGTACATAGGGATCGGTTTTTTTCGCCGGAAGTTTGAAGTGCCCGTCGGACTTCATTTTTTTCCGGGTTCCATCCCACCAGCGCTTGAAGGCAGCGGTATCGAGGACTGCGGGCGAAAGGGTGCCAGCGATCTGGTCGGCGTTCGCCTTGCCGCCGAGATCGGAGATGATTTGGCGGACAACGCCAAGGGCATCCGAGGAGCAACGCTCGCGCAAGCCGGACACATCGGACTCGCGCTGGGCGAGGATGTGCTCCGCGGCGATCGGAGTAAGCGTCTCGGCGGCGTAGTCGGCCTGCATCGGGTGGTTTTTCTTCGGGCCGAAATCGATGAGGATTTGGCCGGCCATCAAGTTCCACTCCGCGACGCGTCCGAAGCCCCAGCTTTTGTGGGTGCAGAAGGATCCGGGCGCGAGGCGGGAGAGTTTGTCGGCGGTTTTTTTGTCGAATTTGCCGCTATCGACGGCTTGGGCGAGTTCTTCAGTCATCGCCATGGTTGTCACAGAAAATGGCATCTCCATGCAAGGGGAAGAAAAATTCCCTCCACGCAAGCGGACATCGCTTTTGGCCTTGCCGCCGCGCGCGGCGTGGCGAAACTCCGCGCCCAATGGCTAACAACGACGAGCAGGTTTTGGTGGTGAGGCGGAGTTTTTTTGATGAACTTGGGAGCTTTCAGGGTCTCAGCGCGCAGGTGGAGCACTACCTGCCGAAGTTCATGCGAAAGGAGAACAATTTTTTCGCCCCGCGTTCCACGGCCGAGGACGATCCCTCGCTGAAACAAATCATCCCGTATGCGGTCTTCATGCACTCGGGTAAAATCCTGCACTACACGCGCGGCGCGAAGTCCGGGGAGAAGCGGCTCGTCGCCAAAGCCTCGATCGGCATCGGTGGACACATCAACGACACTGACGAGAGCCTGCATTTCGACCAATCCACCTACCACAACGCCGTTCAACGCGAGATTCGCGAGGAATTGCGGCTCGCCGGGGGCTTCACCGAACGTGCAGTGGCGTTGATCAATGACGACTCGACCGAGGTCGGGAGCGTGCATCTGGGGGTTGTTCACCTGGTTGAGCTGGAAAACAACGATGTCCGTGCGGGCGAGAAGGCGATCGCGGAGCTCGGATTCGCGACTCGCGAGGAATTGCTGGCGCGGCGGGATGGGTTTGAAACCTGGTCGCAGATTGTTTTGGACGCTTTGCCCGAGTTGCTGGTCCGCTAAACGCAAAGACTGTCGTGCAGGAATCGAATTGAGGTTTTCCGCAGGCGGGGCGAACATTTTCGCATGAGCCCGGAACCTTCATCTTGGGAAAATTCATCGCCTGCGGATCTCTCATTTGTGTTCCCGGAATCGCGTTCGGGAAATGTGCAAAATGCGGTGGAGAAATCCACCGCGGCTTTTCGGGGATGGGCCGGACTTCCCCTGGATGATCGGCGAGAGGCTTTGGAGAAATGCCGCGAGGCGCTGCGGGACCGGTCTGAACAACTATCGGTTTTGATTTCACGCGAGACCGGAAAACCGCTCCGCGAGGCGCGACTGGAAATGGCGGCGGTGATTGCGAAGTTCGATCTCACTTTTGCCGATGGAGAGCGGTATTTGCGCGACACGCCGGTTGAGGATGGTCCGCATCCAGCCTTGGTTCGGCGTCATCCCCTCGGTCCGGCGGCGGTGATCGCCCCCTACAATTTTCCGATCCACCTCGGCCACGGGGCGGCGGTGGCCTATTTGCTGGCGGGGAATACGGTGCTTTTCAAGCCATCGCCGCTTGCGGTGAATACCGGCCTTGCCTACGCGCAGGCGATGCAAACCGGCCTGCCCCCTGGAGTTTTCGAGGTGGTTCCGGGTTGGGGAGAGACTGGCAAGCAGCTTTGCGCTGACCCCTCTGTTCGCGCGGTTTGTTTCACGGGATCCGTGCCGGTCGGCCGTGCGCTCTCAGAAATGCTCGCCGGCGATTATTCGAAATGCCTGTCGCTGGAATTGGGCGGTAAAAACTCGGCGATTGTTTGCGCCGATGCCGACTTGTCCCTCGCCGCCGATGCGGTGGCCGATGCGATGTGTCTCACGGCCGGCCAGCGCTGCAATGCGACCTCACGAGTGCTGGTGGATAAAAAAATCGCCGAGGAATTTCTGGAGAAGTTGCTCGCCTCGGTGGGGCGTTACAATCCCGGGGATGTCTTGGAGGAGTCCACCTTTCTCGGACCATTGATCAGTTTCGCGGCGCGTGAACGCTACGAAAAGCTCGCGTCCCTCGAAATCGGGCAATGGATTCTTCCAGGGGGCATTTTGGAGAAAAACTCCCGCGACCAGCATGGTTACTGGGTTTTGCCCGCCATCGCGCTCGCCGATGATTCTGTCGCGCTCGATAGTTCACCGCTGGCTCTCGAGGAAACCTTCGCGCCTGTTCTCGTAGTTGAGCTCTTTTCGAGCGACGAGGATGCTGTTTCAAGGCATGAGGCATGGAGGTTTGGCCTCACGGCTAGCATTTTCACATCCGATGCCGACCGATTCCAGCGCATGGGATCCGGACTGTCCGTTGGCAATCTTTACCAAAACCTCCCGACGACCTTCTCGCCGTCCACGCTCCCATTTGGAGGGTGGGGGAGATCGGGGAATGGGCGCCCCGGAGCAAGGGGCTTTGTGCGCTTCGGCCTTCGCGAGCAGGCGGTCCAATTCCGGAAGGAGGCCCTATGAAGCGGGGCTTTCTAGACAAGCTCATCGAGCGCCTGCCACTCGTTCAACCCGGCGAGGTGCAGAACTACCTGGTCGAGATCGCGCGCGAGAAGGGTTTCCTGGAAACCATTTTCAATGCGATTCTCGAGGGGGTCATTGTGACGAATCCCGAGGGGCGGATTCTCTATCTCAACCGGGCGGCGTGTGGGTTTTTCGGAATCGAGGCCGATGAGAGTCTTGGCAAGCCGCTGGCGGAGGCGATCCGCGGCATCGATTGGACCGAGCTGGGAGGCTCCGGCTCCGGCACGGTGAGCCGTAACCTCGAAGTTTTCTATCCCGAAAACCGCATCCTGAATTTTTACGCGGTTCCGCTGATGTCTGATGAAAAAAATGTGCAAAGCCGCGAGGCGGCCGGCGTGGCGATCATTCTGCGGGACATCACTGAATCACGGCGGGAAACCGAGGAGACGATCGAGGTCGAGCGGTTCTCGGCGCTCAACATGCTCGCGGCCGGCGTGGCGCATGAGATCGGTAATCCCCTTAATTCACTGAACATCCACCTGCAACTCATGCAGCGGAATCTCCGGAAGGTCCCGCCCAAGACACGCGCCGCGCTGGAGGAGTCGGTGAATGTGGCCCGCAGCGAGGTGGCCCGGCTCGACAATATCATCACTCAATTCCTTCGTGCAATCCGCCCGCAGGCACTCCATCTCCAACCCGCAGACATCAACGAGGTGGTCGACGAAGCGCTGCAATTTCTCGATGCGGAAATCCAGGAGCGCGACATCCTGCTCGAAAAGCGCCTGGGCCATGGTCTCCCTCTGCTCCAACTCGACCGAGACCAGTTCAAGCAGGCTTTTTACAACATTTGCCGCAATGCATTCCAGGCGATGCAATCGGGCGGCATCCTGCATATCGAAACCTCGCAGGACGCCGAGAATGTGAAGATCGTCTTCGCGGATACGGGTGGCGGCATCGCCCCTGAAAACATCACCCGGATTTTCGAGCCCTACTTCACGACCAAGTCGGACGGCAACGGCCTCGGCCTCCTGATCGTGCGCCGGATCGTCCGAGCCCACGGGGGCGAGGTGATCCTCGCCAGCGCGCCCGGCCGCGGTCTCACCGTTACCATTATTCTCCCCCGCGCCGACCGCCGTGTGCGGTTTCTGGAGCAGGGCGATTCCACACCAACCGAACCATGACCACTCAAGAAATCCAAACCCTTGCCCGAATCCACGCCGAAGCCCGAGATGCCTACCAAGCCGGTTGCCGGGGACCCGGGGGCATCGCCAACACAGCGGCGCTCGAGTTTTTGAAAACCATCGGAACGAGTCCCCAATTTCTTTTCGACTGTGTGGACGACCATGCGCGCTACGGGGAGCCCGATGTGGCGACATTCCTCGCGCTCTGTGAAATACGCGGTGGATATTTCCGGGAGGTGATGAAGGGGGCTCCCGCTCCGCGAACGGTGGAGGAATGCGAGTTGCCGCCGAAAAAGCAGGAGTTCGATGGCATCGCTTGGCTCCCGAGAATCATCCGCAAAGCGCAGTGCTTTCTGACCGGCTGCTTGTGTCCGGACATCATGTATGGCTGCGCAGGCGACCGGGCGTTTTTAGCGGGATTCAAGGTTTCCTTGCCCGATTTTCTCAACCAGGTTCGGGAAACGGATGGCAATCCGGTACGGTTGGCCGCGTTTTTGAGGGTGTCGGAAAAAGCCAGCCCCTAAGCGTGATTTTTTCTCCGCAACGCGCCTTGCGCCCTCCGTGTTTCGATTTATCTTCAGCGGCATGTTCGACCTGACGCGTCGCGAACAAGCTGTCGTGGCGGGTTTCCTCATCCTTCTGGTCCTCGGACTGGGAGTGAAGCATTGGAGGGAGACCCGCGGATTTCAGCCCGCTGCGCCCGCCCTCGAGCAAACCCAGTGATGCAACAAACAGGATTCCAGGAAGCCGTAGAAAAAATCTCCCGAAAGGACGATCGATACCATGCCGAGGCCTATGCGTTTTTGCGCGATTCGCTCGAGGCCACGATGAAGCGCCGCAAGAAAACGAAAAAAGAATCCGGCTCGCATGTCGGCGCGGAGGAACTGCTCGACGGGTTTCGACTTCACGCGCTCGATGAGTTTGGTCCGATGTCCCTCATGGTTCTCGACTATTGGGGGGTTCGAGCCAGCGAGGATGTGGGCAACATGGTTTTCAACCTCGTCGATGCCCAGGTGTTCGGTAAAACCGATGAGGATACGATTGAGAGCTTTCGGGATGTGTTTGATTTCAATGATGTTTTTGTTTTGCCGTTTCAACCCGCTGGAGAACCATTGAACGCCGGCCCCGCCCCGGCGGTCTTTACCGGACTATGATTTTTCGAACCGCTTTGATTGCCGCCACCCTGACCTGCCTCATGCCATCCCAATCCATCGCCGAATCACCCAAAGTGCCCGTTTTGCCAGAATCCCGCGCCGAGGTTTTCACCTATGAGAACGGACTGACCTTGATCGTCGAGGAGGATCGGAGCGCGCCGGTGGCGAGTGTTCAGGCCTGGTGCGGCACCGGGAGCATCCATGAGGGGGATTGGATGGGAGCGGGAATGTCGCACATTCTCGAGCACATGCTGTTCAAGGGGACGGAAAAGCGCCCGCCCGGCGCGATCGCCAATCAGGTTCAGAGCCTTGGTGGCTATATCAATGCCTACACCTCCTTCGATCGCACGGTTTACTGGATCGATATTCCTTCGAAGGGTGCTTCGGAGGCGGTCGAAATCCTCGCCGATGTGATGCAAAACGCCACCTTGCCCGAGGACGAATACACGAAGGAGCAGGAGGTCATTCGCCGCGAGTTCGCGATGGGTTTTGACGATCCAGGCCGCCAGTCGTCCGAACTTATGTTGCGGACGGTTTTCACCGAAAGTCCGTTCCGTCACCCGGTGATTGGCTATCTGGATGTCTACAACAAGCTCACGCGCGACGATGTGCTCCGCTACTACAAGACCCGCTATGTCCCGAACAACCTGACCTTCGTTGTCGTGGGCGATGTCGATGCGAAGAAAATCCGGAACGAGTTGGGGGAACTGTTCAAATCCTCCCCGCGCCAGGCTCTCGAGCCGGTGTATGTCGCCTCGGAGCCTCCTCAACTCGGACGTCGCGAGGTCCACGAGGAATTCCCGACCGAGCTCTCGCGTCTTTCGCTTTCATGGCGGATTCCCGGGGTCACGCATCCCGACACGCCAGCCCTCGAAATCCTCGGGGAAATTCTTGGCTCGGGCGCGAGTTCCCGGCTGAATCGGGAACTTCGCGAGCGCAAGGAAATCGCTCATTCAGCGGGAGGCGGGATGTTTTCCCTGCAAACCGAGGGAATTTTCGTGATGCAAGCGGTGGCTGATCCAGCCAAGCGGGAGCAAGCCGAGAGGGAGTCTTTGGCTGTTCTTGAGGATTTGAAGAATAACGGAATCACCGATGCAGAGTTGGAGCGTGCCCGTCGGTCGCTGCTCGCCTCGCAACTCCACGGGCTGACCACCATGCGCGGAAAGGCCTCGGATTTGGGTTCGAATTGGATGCTCACGCGCAACTTGAATTTCACCAAGCACTACCTGGATCAGATCGCAAAGGTCACCAAAGAGGATGTTCAGCGCGTCGCCAAAAAATATCTCGGTGGCGAGTCTATCAACATCTCCTCCCTGAATCCCGTCGGGTCGATCAAGTCCCAGGCCGCTGCCGACTCGGAATCGAAATCCGGGGAAATCCAGAAATTCACTTTGAAAAACGGCCTGCGCCTCATTGTGCGGGAGGATGAGCGGCTGCCCCTTGTTTCAATGAATGCGGTCTTCCGCGGGGGATTGCTCGCCGAGGACCGGACGACCAACGGCATCACCCGCCTTTACTCGCGCGCCCTTTTGAAGGGAACGAAGACCCGAAGCGCCGAGCAAATCGCCGACGAGATCGAAGGCGCGGGTGGAAGCATCGGATCCGACAGCGCGAACAATTCCTTCAGCGTGGGACTTGAGGTGATGTCGCCAGACCTTGCGCTGGGCGTGGAAATCTTGTCGGACATTCTCCTGAATCCGACCTTCCCGGAGCGGGAGGTGGAGTTGGAAAAGCGTTCGCAACTTGCCGGGATCAAAGCCGACGAGGAGCAAGTCACCTCGGTCGCAAGAAATCTCGTTCGCGAAAACCTCTTTGGTGCGCATCCCTACGGGCTACGCAATCTCGGTTCGGCCACATCGGTATCGGCCATCAAGCCCGAGCAGCTGCGCGAATTCCACAACACCTACGCCTGCGCCCGCAATGGAGTCATCTCCGTCTTCGGCGATGTGAAAGCCGAGGAGGTCAAGGCGCTGTTTGAAAAATATTTTTCGTCCATGCCCGAGGGCAACCTCGCCTTTGAAAATGTCAACCGCCCCGCTGTTCCCAACGGCATCGCGCCGGCATCAGCCAACCTCGATAAGAAGCAGGCGGTCCTGATGATCGGCTATCAAGGCGCTTCGGTGGATGATCCCAACCGGATTGCCCTCGAGTTGATCAGTGAGGCCTCCAGCGATCTTGGCTCCCGGTTTTTCAATCGTATCCGCGAGCAAATGGGCCTCGCCTACTTCGTCGGAGCAGCGCAGTTCAACGGCCTCGCGCCGGGGGCGTTTCTTTTCTATCTTGGCACCGACCCGAAGAAACTCGGTCCCGTCACCGAGGAAATGCGCTCCGAGATCGCCGATCTCGCCAAGTCCGGCCTCACGCCCGAGGAACTCGAACGCGCCCGTGCCAAAATGCTCGGCGCCGAGTTGATCCGAAACCAGAGCAACAGTGCGCTTGCTGGGGTCGTGGCCACCGATGAATTGATGGGCCTTGGCTACGATGCTCATAAACACCGCAAGGAGCAGATCGAAAAAATCACCCTCGACGACATCCGTCGCGTGGCCGCACAGTATTTCAAAGCGGAAAACAGCGTGGAGGCCTCCGTGCTTCCGCCCGCCGCCGAGTCGAAACCCGAATCCCACTAACCACACCATGCCCGAAGTCCAACAATCCACCCACTCCGGCGAGATGGCCCAGCGCTTCATCGAGCTCGTTATGATGCAGGCTCAGCAAACAGCCATGTTCCTGGGACAGCTCCCCGGGCCGGACGGACAGAAGATCGAGCCGAATTTGCCCTATGCTCGGTTGTTCATCGACCAGCTCGAGATGCTTCAGGAGAAAACACGCGGGAATTTGAGCGCTGAGGAGACTCAGGTTCTCCAAGGCGTTCTTTCCGATCTCCGCCTCGCCTTTGTGCAGGCTTCAAAATCCGGCGCGGGGGAATCTCCTGCCGCATCCGCTCCCGCTTCTGCGGAAGCCTCGCCCAAGGTCGACACCGCCTCTGCGGAGCCTGAGCCGGAGTCCCGCAAACGGTTCACTAAAAGCTACGGTTCCTGAGTGGGGGAATCCCTCCCGCTGTTTGAAATCGCCGCCCTGTCCGCCGGGGCATGTCTAGCGGGGGCGATGAATGCCATCGCCGGTGGCGGCACGATCGTGACCTTTCCGTTGTTGATCGCTTTGGGGATGCCGGCGATTCAAGCCAATGCCACCAGCACCGTGGCCTTGATGGTTGGGATTTTCGGATCGGTATACGGTTATCGCCAAAACCTCCCCGCCGCGAAACCTTGGATGAAACTCTTTGCCCCCATGAGCATCCTGGGCGGGTTGCTGGGAGCCTGGCTGCTGACCGTGACGAGCGAGAAATTCTTCAACGACATCGTCCCTTTTCTCATCCTGTTTGCGACCGTTTTGTTTTTACTCGGCAATGTTGCGGGCCGGATTGCCGGATTCGATGGCAATGTGAACGCCGTCTCCCCGGCGAAGAAGTTCGTCGCCGTTTTGATCCAGTTCGGAGTGGCGATTTACGGAGGCTATTTTGGAGCGGGAATCGGAATCCTGATGCTTGCGGCGTTCGCCTTCATCGGGCTCAAAAACATTCATGAGATGAATGCGCTCAAGACCATCCTTGGCGGTCTTATCAATCTGGTGGCGGCGGTCTATTTTGTTCAAGCAGGGCTGGTCATCTGGCCTGTGGCCTTCTTGATGATGCTGGCATCTGCGGTGGGTTACTACGGCGGCGCCGCTTTGACCCAAAAAATCCCTCAGCGCCTTGTGAGGATTCTGATCGCCGGGATCGGCCTGACGCTTTCGGCCGTTTTTTTCTGGCGTCAATTTGCGTGAGCGTCAGGCGAATCCGCTCAAGCGTGATCCCGTTTCCTCTTTATAGATTGATTTGGAAAGATGACGCGCTTGGCGGATTCGTTGCCGGGCGACATTCATGTCTTCCAACTCCTGCCGCATTTCCTCGGTGATCCGGTCGGCCTCGGCACGGTTGGCCTCGCGCATGGCATCGGCCGCAGCGAGGCGCTTGCGGAGGGCCGAGGCGCGGGGTTCAGGGAGGTTGATTCGCTCCACGATTTGCGAGATGGCGACAATGAGATCGCCCTGGGCGGGGAGGAGTTCGAGGAGGTTTTCAGCCTCCTTGCCTCGAATGAAGAAGATTTCCCTTCGAAGGTTGTCTTCAAAGGCACTGAGGAGAGTATCCAGCCTCTTCTCGTCGGAGAGAGGCGCTGGCTGGCCCGTTGCCTGGATCAGCATTTTGCCCCGAGGGCTTGGGAAACCCCACCTTCGGGTGCTTGGGCCACAGCTTGCTGATGGAGCATCTGGGCCCATGCGTCGCGGATATCCTGCATGAAGCCGGCGACGACTTTGATTTTCTCGGGGCTTTTCTCGCGATTGGCTTGGGAGAGGTGATTCTGCATGAAATCATACAGACGATAGAGATTCTCTGAAAAAGCCCCGCCTTTCTCCATGTTCAGAGTCGCCTGAAGTTCCGTAATGATCGCTTGGGCTCGGAGGATATTGTTATGAATCTGCTCATTCCTGCGGGCAAAGTGTTCCTCTTGAAAACCGAGCTCGGCGGCTGCCATGAAACGGAGCGCGCCATCATACAACATCAATACCAATTCGCCAGGTGAAGCGGTTGTGGTTGCCGTCTTGCGATAGATGTTGAGCTTGTTGGCTGGTTTCAAAATGAATTAGGAAATGGTTCCGTCGTTCAATACGGAGTCAACGAACATTGTTGCAATTCCGTTAAGAACATTGAGCTGTGGATAACTCGGATCGGCGTTCCAATCAAGACCTTTCTTCAACTCATTCGGACGCACTTCCGCTTGGGTGGATGCCCAGTCGCGAACCATTTCACGATGAGGTGCTTCCAGCGTATCGGAAAGCGTTTTGGGTTGAGGCAAGTCGGTTTTGCCGGTGGCAATCACCGAATCACGGATGGGAACCTCACTGGCTCCGACCTGAGGCGCGGACATATTGCTCTTGGCAGTCGCCGCGTTAACCTCCGGCCAAACCGGTGAAGTTTGTGGCGCGATAGGTTGTATATTGTTCATAGTTTGATTGTGGTTTGTTGTTTATTTTCCCTTTTCTCGGTATCCAAATTTTTATTTAGTTCTTCCTTTATGAATCGTAAGATTTTCAAAAATGTTTAGGGTTATTTTGAATTTCCGCTGAAGGTTTTTGCCAGGTAAGCCGATTGCTGCTGGAAAGAGGACTGGGCGCGCTCCATCGCAATGAAGGAGGATTCCAAAAGTGAGCGTTGGGATTCCAAGCGACGCTCAAATTCCTC
>JBMTBF010000041.1:0-10389 GCA_049429585.1 Terrimicrobiaceae bacterium
CTCGCGAGGTTTTTCGCCTCGGCGCTGATGGTTTGATTGAGGCGCGAAAGGGTCGCCACCTCGGCCTGCAAGCCGTGCCGCTCCTTGCCGGCCTCGTCCATCGCCTTTGAGATCGAGGTTTTGAAATCACCGAGTTGGTCACTGATCGGCTTCAACAGATCGCTTATTGCCTTCTCACGCGCCGACAGATCTCCCTTCGCCTCGGTCTGGAACTGGGCGAGGTTCGTTTTGGCAAGTTCGAGAAAACTCTGATTGTTGCTCTGCAGGGCCTGCGCCGAGAGGGCCTGAAATGCATCGCCCAATTTCGCCCGAGCTTCTTCGAGCAGGGCGAACTTTTCGGCGGCGGAGTTTTTCTCATGTCCCAACTCCGCCTCAAGCCGGCTATTCGCCACCTGCAAGCAAGCCGCCGCCTCCCGAAGCCTCTGGCACTCGATCTCCAAATCAGGAACACGCCTAGCCAGCACCTCGGCGGCCGCCGACTGACGCAACTGCCTCCCGTAAAAAACCACCGCCGGAACCAGCGCCGCCATAAGCCCGAGGGCGATGCCTAGAAGAAAGGGCGACATAAAACGATTTATTCGAGGGCGGCGCAGATTTCGGGGGTTGAAAGAAGTTCAGTTTTCATAATCAAGGACAGGCCACCTCCTGATTCTACGGGGGGCGCTTATTGCCCGAAAACGATTTTTTGCGTGAAGCCGTCGGCAGAGTGGTTGTCGGCTTTTAGGAATTTGAGGTGCGAGTCAAAGACATCCACGGCTTCCGTGCGGGTCATGATGTCGGATGGCGAGGCAAGTTCGAGCCTTTGAGTGTAATCGCGGAAGTCGACACGAACCTTGCCGCTCGTGAGGAGTTGGATCGTTACCCCCATCGCCTGGGCGTTGGTGTATCCAACCTTGAGAAGAAGTTCTTCGATCTTGTCCGCGAGCGCGCAGGGGGTGGGCGCCGTCTTTTCAGGCACTCCGGTTTGATGAAGTGTCCGGGTTTCGCGAATCAGGATCGCTGCTGCAGTCTTTTGAAGTTTCATGGATTGGATGTGGTTCTATTACGGACAGAATAAGCTTCAAACGAAAACGGCGCTGATTCCTGATCGGGCTGCCGAAAATCAAGGCGTTGGTTGAGAGAATGATTCCTAGGAGCAGAAGATGAACGGGAGTGACGGAATGGGCGAAGGTGATGTGCCCAATGCTTGCCACTCCGGCGAAAAGCGGCCATTGCTCTGAAATGCGTGTTGTTTCTGTCCTCATCGGCCTACTGGCCATTCCCTTTGCGGTCCTCCACGCGGCGCCAGCCGACGGCAAGAAACGGATGGTTTTTCCGACGGGGACCGATTCGGCGGCAAAACCTCAAAACTCCCCCAGCCCGCGCGCGCTGGAACCCACCGATGTGCTCCGGCAATTTTTCTCGGATTTGCAGGCTGACCAACTCGACTCCGCTTATCAAGGCCTCGTCAAAAACACGATCATCTCGGAGCGAACGGAGAACATCGACCAACTGAAGGAAAAAACCCGCCAGGCGCTGGATAATTTCGGGCCGGTGAAAGGCTACGAGATCGTGGAATCCCTCCAGGCCGGCGACTCGCTCTTCCGCTACACCTGCGTGTCGCTGAACGAGGATGTGCCGATGCGGTGGCGGTTTTATTTTTACCGCTCGGGCACCCAGTGGAAAATCATCGACCTTCGCGTGGATGACGGCATCGCCGATCTCTTCGAAGAAGTCTCCGCCAGTCGCAAAAAATAACTCGCAGGCTTTTGCCTCACGCCGCGCGGCGGTAACCAGTCACGACATGGCGCCACCAGGGTGCCAACTCAGAGAACGGAGTCGTCCAGATGCGGCGATGAAGGGCCAGCATATGATCGGGGCTCGCCATGAGGGATTGTGTTTCCGCGGGCGTGAGGTTTTCGGGCCCCATACCCGCCAGGCGGTCGGCAATCCCCTCGAGGCCCTCCTCTCTGGAGGATTCGGCGTTCTGGAGTGTGACATGAACGGCATTCACATACGGATCGACAATCGCGCGACTGATTCCCTCGAAAGGCGCGAGCTCCGAACTGGCAGGCACAAGGGGAACGGTTTGTTCGAGGCGGCGGGCGATTTCATCCAACTCCCACGGACGGCGGGTGTCATCGGGAGTCAGCAGGAGCCGAAAGCGCGAAAGGGGCTGACTCCAACTCGAGCGGCTGGTGTAAACGGAAATCGGGATCGAAAAAATCATCCCCAGCAGCATTGGAAGCATCCAAAGAAACAGGGATCGGTCGAGCATGAGAGCGAGCCCTCCCCAGATACAACCGATCAAGCACTGCCCGGCATGGGCCTTGGTGGCGGCTTTCCAGGAGGTTCCCGCCGAGCCCCGCACTTGGGCATCCCAGCGGACGCTTTTGCCGAGAAATGTCCAAACCAGAAACTTGCTGTGAAAGAGCATGAAGATCGGGGCCACGAGTGTGGACACGAGGGTTTCGATAACAACACCCGAGAGGATCGGCTGGAGGCCTCCGAAACTTCTGCGAAAGCGCGGTGAGAGGATGGCTTGGAAAACAACGAGGAGCTTCGGGGCGAAAAGCACTCCCATCGTTCCAGCAAATAGCAACACGCCTTGGATCGACACACTCAACCCCGGGATGACATGGCTGAACAATCCATCGACTGGAATGATCGAGAGGCCGGTTTGTTTGTGTTTGTTGAAAAGAAGCATGCTGACCACGAGGAACGCGAACCAGAGCGGTGAAGCGAGATAGCCGAGGATGCCCATGGCCAGATGCAGCTTGTTCGCAGGATGCAGCCCTTTTGCAAAAAGAAGCCAGGTGTGTTGCAGGTTTCCCTGAAGCCATCGGCGGTCCCGCTGGGCCAACTCGATAAGGGATTGGGGGCTTTCCTCGTAGCTTCCCTCCAAATCCCATGCGAGCCAGACCTCCCATCCCGCCTTCCGCATCAAGGCGGCCTCCACGAAGTCATGGCTCAGGATCTTCCCGCCGAACGGCTCCCGTCCAGGCAGATCGGGGAGATCGCAGTAATCGGTGAAGGGACTCACGCGGATGATGGCGTTATGGCCCCAGTAGTTGCCCTCCGAACGCTGCCAGAAATTCAAGCCCGCTGTGAACATCGGGCCATAGAGTCGGTTGGCGAATTGCTGGACCCTCCCGATCAACGAGCAACTTCCGACCACACGAGGGGCGGTCTGGATCAATCCGATCGTGGGGGATTTTTGCATGAGGGCAACGAGTCGGATGATGTCCGGACCCTCCATTACGCTATCGGCATCCATCACAATCATGTAGGCGTAGCGGCCACCCCAGGTGCGGCAGAAGTCGGCGATGTTGCCGGATTTCTTGTTAATATTGAGGGTGCGGCGGCGGTAAAAAATTCGGCCGAAGGCGTCGAGTTCGCGGCACAGCTTGGCCCATTCATACTCCTCCGCCACCCAATGATCGGTGGAGGTGGAATCGCTCAGGACGAAGAATTCGAAATCCCCGATTCGGCCGGTGCGTTCCAGGGATATATACACGGCGCGCAACCGCTCGAACACCTCGGCAACCGGTTCGTTGTAGACCGGAAACACCATGGCTGTGCGGTCGAAGGTAGACCGAAGGTCCTCAGGCTTCAGGCAGGAGGAAATGTTCAACCCACGAACAGGCAGGGCAAAAAATCCGAACAGCGCATGGGTGAAGCCGAGGGACACGAGCGAAAACAAAATAAAGAAGAGGGCTATGAGGACGATGGCCGGACCATCAAGCGTTCCATAAATTCGATTCAACAGGTCCGCGAAGAAAAGCGCTCCGCCGATTGAAAGAAACGCGGCGGTTCCAAAAAAAAGAAACCGTCGCAACGCCACGGAAATACCGAGAAGCCACCAGGCAAGCACCGCTTTGGTTTTTTGCCGGTCCATTTAAAAGAAAAGCAGCAGCACGAACGCGAGCGCAATGCCAGTCGCCGCCAACAGGAAAATTTTCAACAATGGAAGGTTGTCGAGATTCTCCAAGGCATCCGAGAATCCATGCAGGAGCGGGCTGATTTCAATCGACTGGGGCTTCATGTTCCGTTCCTGAAAGGCCGGACCCGCCGAGAGGTAGCTCTTGCGCATGGAAGTCACGAATTCCTCGGGCCAGGGATCATCCACCAGAAACCACGGCTGCCACTTGCCCTTCAGGTCGGCAAGCATCAGAGCCAGGCGCCCCCGCGCGGCCAGACGACTGTCGGGAAGCTCGATGTTCAAAACCTTCTCGAACCATTCCGCGACCAACCGCATGGATTCGATCATCGCCAGTGTCGCGGGCTTTTGACCCGAGTCCGGATCGTGGTTTTCCATCACACGCTTCAGGACCCGGTGGATGCATTGGCTCAAAAGCCATTTGTTTCTGAGACCGAGGGCGCAGAAATAACTCTCCACCGTCTCATAGGCCTCGTTCCAATCGTCCACCGATGCGGGATCGAGCGGAGTGGTTAAAGTCACAGGGGCATCAATGAGCTCCATGTCTCCGTGAGATAATCATCGCCGTGTTTCAAGAAGCAGCGGACCTCGACCTGCTCTGGACGCGGGGCTCCATCCCTCACCTTGAGGCGGAAACTCGCACGCCAGGAATTATCGAACAGGTTTCGCGTTACAGTTGGATTGAGGGCTTCGACATCCGGGTTGTCTGTGGTCGGAACCACCACCGGCGTGGCCTCCGGCGGAAGGCGCACAAGTTTGTCGCCGGTGAAATCAACCATCACAAAACGCTCGCCCGGGGCCCAATCATGGATTCCGGAACGCGTCGCCACCGAATAGCCGCCTGCCCCTCCGGGGTTTTGCTCGCTCGTCCATCTTTGCCGATAGGCAAGACGGTGGGGTTTTCCGATCTCGGGACGCACTTTGGGTTCCCAGAAGGCCACAATATTGTCCGAAAGTTCATTTTGTGTGGGAAGCTCGATGAGTTTCACCGCCCCTTCGCCCCAGTCACCGAGCGGCTCGACCCATACGCCCGGCCTGCGGTGATACAAGGCCTCCAAATCTTGATAGCTCCTGAAATCACGATCCCTCTGCAAGAGGCCAAATCCCCGCAAGTTGGGGGCATCAAAGGAAAAGGTCCGGCGTTGCTTGGGGTCGTTTTTCAGTGGCCGCCACAAAAACTCACCCGTGCAAAACTTGATCGCCAAGCCATCGGAGTCGTGAACCTCCGGACGAAAATCATCGAAGGGCTTGCAGGTGTTTTCCCCGAACCAAAACATGCTCGTCAACGGAGCGAGACCGATGACCTCCGGCAATTGACGAAAATAAAGCGTTTGGCGGACATCAACCGTCGTCTCGGTGCCGGGCTTCACGACAAACTCGTAGGCACCGGAAACACTTGGACTGTTCAGGAGCGCGAAGATCTTGAGCGAAGTGGACTCCGGCTCGGGCTTGCCGATCCAGAAATGGGTGAACATCGGGAACTCCTCCGGACGGTCGAGTCCGGTGTCGAGAGCAAGCCCCCGAGCCGACAAGCCGTAAATCTGCTCATGCCCCAACATCCGGTAGTAGCTGGCGCCTTGAAACACCCCGAGCTCGTCGAAAACTCCGGGCACATTCAAGGGATGATGGATGCGGAACCCCGCATAGCCGAGGTCCTGTGGCAGATTCGAGGCATCGACCCCGGAGTTGTTGTAATCAAAAAGCGCTCTCGCGAAACGGATGCGCTGCGTATGGGTGGGCGAGAATTCGGAAACCTCCACGGGTTGCCGGAAAAGATATCCCAAATGAAAAAGCGCGAGACGGAAGGCCAGATTCTCCTCCGCCCAAATCTGCATCTCGGGACGAAACCGGATATTCCGCATCTGGTCATAGGTCAACCCACGCAAAGCCACTGGGAGCAAGCTGTCATCGCCAACCGGTTTCCAAGCTTTCGCGGATGCCTTCTCCGCCAAATCCTCGACATACTCGAAGGTCACCTCGACCTTCTCGATTGGCTTCGCCGGGCAAATTCCTGTGACAACGAGCAGGAGCGAAAAAAAAGCAAACCAACCGAAAAAAGAGCCAACCGATTTCATATCAAGACCCCGAAAATACCCCACCCCATTTTTGCATCAATCCCTCCAAGGTTAGATGAAATACTGATCCCCACGGACTCATGGTGGAGATTTTTCGTTACACAAAAACGACACAATTGACGCGAAAAAGTGGAGGCGAGGGCCGGAATCGAACCGGCGGATGCAGCTTTTGCAGAGCCGTGCCTTACCACTTGGCTACCCCGCCACTGAATGCTGAACAACTACTACAATGGCGACGGATGACAACTTAAAGATTCAGGTAAAAGTCATCCCGCGCCTCTTTCAGGGGCCTCAAAGCAACCGCATCTGCCTTGCCGCTTGCGTTCAAAACGGGAATATCACGCAATACCGCACTTTCCTGTGGATACCATTGCACATCTCGCCGAAACGCAGCCCGTCGCTTGGGCGGTGCTGGTTTTTTCGGCGGTGGCTGTTCTCGGCTTGGCCTTCGCGGGCATCAAATTTCGGGGCGTCGGCTTGGGCATCGCCGGCGTTTTGTTCGGGGTAATCCTCGCAGGTCATGCCGGGGTTCGAATCGACCATGGGATTTTGGAGTTCGTGCGCGAATTCGGCCTGATCCTTTTTGTTTTCACCATCGGCCTTCAACTCGGCCCGAGTTTTTTTGCCTCGCTGCGCCAAGCGGGGATGAAGTTGAACCTCCTTGCTGCGGGAATTGTGGCGTGCGGCGTGATGGTGACGATCGCTTATGGATGGCTGACGCAAATCGATCCAATGGCGTCGGCGGGGCTTTTCAGCGGGGCAACGACAAACACCCCGGCCCTCGGCGCAGCCCAGCAAACGCTGGACATTCTCCAAAGAAACCATTCCCAGGAACTCCCAGCCGACCGTGTGGCGCTGCCTGCGCTGGCCTACGCCGTGGGATATCCGACGGGAATTTTCGGCATCATCGGCGTGATGCTTTTGCTTAAAACCATCTTCCGGATCGATCCCGAAAAGGAAGTCGCAGAGTTCCAAGCGGAGCAGCAGAGAGGCCTCGAACCTCTCCTACGAATGAACCTCGTCATGGAGAATCCCAATTTGAATGGCCTGCCGATCGCAGAAATCCCAGGACGCCGCGAATTGACTGTCGCGGTCTCCCGGATCAAACGCCCCGACATCGAGGAAGTGGAACCTGCCACAGAGCAGACAGTGATCCACACGGGCGACCGGATTTTAGCGATTGGAACGAGAAATCACCTCGAGGCTTTCCGCCTGATTGTAGGCCGTGAGAGCGGGATGGATTTAATGAAAGCCCCCGGCCGCGCAGCCTTCCGACGCGTGGTGGTGACCCGCAAGGAAGTCCTCGGTAAAAGCATTGGGGAGCTCGGCCTCGACTCGATTTACGGCGTTACTATAACCCGCGTGGTGCGCGCGGATGTCGAAATGCCGGCTACGACGGAGCTCAAGCTCCAGTTCGGCGATTTCCTGCATGTCGTGGGCGACGAGGAGCACATCACCAAGGCCGCCGACGCGCTGGGCAACTCCCTTCGCGTCCTCAACCAGACCAATTTCATCCCGATCTTCCTCGGCATCCTTCTTGGCGTCGCGGCGGGGTTGGTGCCTTTTGCGGTTCCAGGACTCCCCGTGCATGTGCGGCTCGGTCTCGCAGGCGGACCGCTCGTTTTGGCAATCCTGCTGGCACGCATTGGAAAAATCGGCCCGCTCGTGTGGTTTATGCCGGCCACGGCGAATACCGCCCTCCGCGAGATGGGCATCATCCTCTTTCTCGCCAGCGTTGGAATCAAAGCGGGCGAGAAATTCCTTCCAACCCTGCTCAGTTCCGACGGAATGGTGTGGTTGGCTGGAGCCTGCGCCATCACGATCCTGCCATTGCTCATCATCGGCCTCGTTGCTCGACTCGCACTGCGGCTGAATTTCGTCTCTCTCTGTGGCCTACTTGCAGGGAGCATGACGGATCCACCAGCCTTGGCGTTTGCCAACTCGATCACAAAATCCGATACGCCCTCGGTGGCCTACGCGGCCGTTTATCCACTCACGATGCTGCTCCGCATCATGGCGGCGCAATTGATTGTCCTGCTCTGCGGAAGGTAGAAGGAATCAGGAATCCCGGCGGTAGGTCGGAAAACGCTCGGCAAGTTCCTTGAGGGCTTTGTCAGCTTCCTCTGGGTTGTTGGCGCGCTCGTAGGCCTCGGCGGCACGGGAGAGCGCCTTGGGTGTGAGGGTTTGGTCGTCGCTCAAAACCGATACAGCAAGAAAGGCCCGTGCGGCGCTGTCGTAGTCACCCTCGGCGAAATAAATATCTCCCGAAGCAATACGCGCCTCGGAGTTCAATCGTCCCTCGGGTTGAAGAAAGAGAGCCTGGTCCACAGCCTGGCGGGCGGCAGGAAACCGCTGAAGACCCGCTTCGGCGCGGGCCTTGGCGATTTGGCCCCTCGCCTGCGCGGCAGGCTGGGTCACAGCGGCGAGGAATTGATCGGCGGACTGGCCGGCCCCGGCGAAGTCACCCAACCCCAACCGCGCCTCGGAGAGGAGAATCCGAACATCGGGCGTGGCCGTGGAGGAATTGTCTGCGAGGGGTTGGAGGATTTTGGCGGCCTTGGCAAAGTTGCGTTGCTCGATGAGTCCCTGCGAGAGCCACGAGAGGACTTGAGGAGGAAGCGGCGCGCCCTGATAGCGATCGACCTCGGCAGCGAGGGATTTCAAGTCCTCAAGTTGGTAATGCGAGAGGATGATTCGGAGCGACGCGCGTT
This sequence comes from Terrimicrobiaceae bacterium, assembly GCA_049429585.1. Lineage (GTDB taxonomy): Bacteria > Verrucomicrobiota > Verrucomicrobiia > Chthoniobacterales > Terrimicrobiaceae > UBA967. The sequence goes on from JBMTBF010000041.1 coordinate 8,706, forward strand.
CGCCGTAGTTTTTGGCATCAAGCGTGCGGGCACGGTCAAGGAATGGCACGGCTTCCTTGTGGTTCTTGCGCTCGCTGGCCTCCCAGCCAATCCAGTAGTTCGCCTGCGCGGCGGCGGGCGAATTCGGATACTTCGCCAACAACTCGCGGAAGACGGCGGACATTTCGGAGGATTTGTTTTGGGTGCCGAGCGTGAGCGCCTTTTGCAGAAGGGCCAACTCCACATCCTTGCTCATCGAATAATCCTTCAGCAACAGATCGAAATCCGCCACCGCCTCGGGATAGGCTTTCATCCTTTGATGAGCCAATCCGCGTTGAAGAAGAGCGCTCGACGCGAGTTTGTCGTTCGGATTTTTGGCGAGAAATTCGGTGTAGGCTCGCACGGCCCCGGCGAAATCCCCGGAGGCGGCGAGCGACCATGCGTATTTGTAGAGCGCGGAGATTTGCTGCTCCCTCGTGAGCCAGGAGTTTGCAAGGACCGGCTCGTAGGCGCGGGCGGCAGCGCCAAACTCGTTGCGATGGAAATGCGACTCGGCTTTGACGAGTGAGACGGCGGCTTTTTGTTTCGGCTCGGCGGCAGTCTGCAAAAATTTATCGGCCTCCGCAGGAAGGGATGGGTCTTTCAAGGCATAGAGGGTCAGGAGGCGCTGGTAGAGAATTTCCGGGGTCACGGACGCCGGATACTCCGCGAGAAGGCGGCTGTAGGCTTCACGGGCCTCGTTCTCATGACCGGCTTGGCGGAGGGAGGCCGCAAGGATTTGGAGAACTTCGGCCCGGGCTGAGGGATCGATGGACGTCTCCGTGGTGGTGGCCGCTTTGACCGCCCCCTCGAAGTCCTTCGATGCATAGCGGAGGCGAAGCAATTCGATGAGGGCCTCGGATTTGGTTTGAGAATCGAGAGATTTCTGCGCGGCCGTTTCGAAAAGAGGAAAGGCCTTGGCGTTGTTTCCAGCCTCCTTAGCCAGCCTGGCGGCCTGCAATGCAGCGCTGGCGGCGACATCCGGCGCAGTGGCGATTTTTGATAGCGTCTCGTAGGTCTCGAGGGCGGCCTGATTTTTCCCCCGGCGAAGCTGGAGAGCGCCCAAAGCCATCGCGGTGTTTTCCAGATAGGGATTATCGCTGGTTTGCCCGAGAACGGATCGGTAGCGGTCCTCGGCGGAATCGAGCCTTTCCAAGGCATCCAAACTGCGGGCCGAGAAATAAACGGCCGCGAGGCGGATGCCCGGCTCCTTGGCTTCGCGGGCAGCCAAATCGAATTGGATCGCGGCGGGTTCGTGGTGTTTTTCGGCAAAGAGGATTTCACCGAGTCGAAACGCCCCGGCGGCGGCGAACTCGCCGGACTGGAATTCGTTCACGAGTTTTTCATAACCAACACGCGCGGCGGCAGGATTACCCGAAAGGCGGTGACTCTCGGCGAGGCGGAAGAGGGCCTCGTCCCGCCCGGGGCCAGCGGAGCGCTGGATCAGGAATTTCTCGTATTCCGGAACCGCCAACTCCGGCAGCTTGCGGGCGTAAAATGTATTGGCCCGAGCGAGGGCCTCGTCCGCCGTGTCGGCTGCCGGCGTGGGGGCAGGAAATACAGCAGACGGAGCAACAACAGGGTCAATCCGGGGGTCGGGGGGCACTGCGGTTGGTGTGGAAGCTGGGACTTCAGGAGCGGCGGGAATCGGCGTGGCAACGGGAAT
>JBMTBF010000042.1:0-9821 GCA_049429585.1 Terrimicrobiaceae bacterium
TGAAAACAATACCAACCCGAAGGACAAAACCTCCACCCCTCCATCCTCCAACAAGCTCCAACTCGTGGCGTTCAATCACGAGCCATTCCGAATTATTTTCAAAGGCGACGGCGGCACGGATGGGAAGGAATTCCAGATCAATTTCAAGGACTTGAAAGGCGCGGCTCGCACCCAATACAAGAAATCCGGCGAGCAGATCGCCGATGCGCCTTACAAGATCGTCGGCTACACCAAAAAACCCGGCCCCTACGGAGTCAATGTGAAAGGCGACCTTTCGGAATTGGCTATTGAAAATATCGAAACCGGCAACCCGCTGGTACTGGTCTATAACCAGGAAATCAACGACCCCACCTCCTTTGGCGAGTTTCTCAATGTTCTCACCGGTGAGGTGAAGACTTTGAAAAAAGGCGAGGAGTTCACGATCCCTCCCGATTCCACCAAGTTCAAACTCATTGACATCCATTCGGACTCCGCCCAAATACAGGAAATTCCCGGTGGAAAAACTTTAAGGATTCCCAAGGCAGCCTCACCATCTCCCTAACCCATGTTGAAAAGCCAGACCCTGTCGCTCGCGATTGCCGCCTTCTTTGGATGGATGGCGATTGCAATCGCTCAATATCCCGGCGTGCAAGGGACCGTGGAGCGCCAAATCCAACTCCTGGAGCAAAAAAAGGAATTCGCCGCGGGACAGATCGACAAAGCCGACGCCGCGATGGCGGACTTGGATTTCGAATCGGCTTACGCCCACTTCAAGAGCGCGGTGGATATCCTGCCGCAAGGCGGTGCCGCCACGGCCGATGTGCGCTCCCAGGCGCTCGGTGGGTTTTGCAAGGCCGCCGTGAAGCTCGCCCGGCAGAGGATTTCCGAAGGTCGCTACGCCGATGGAAAAACGATTGTCGAGGTGGTGCTGGAGGAATCCTACGATCCGAATTACGGCCCCGCTCTCGCTCTTCGCTCGCAGCTTTTGAATCCCGAAGGCTTCGTCGATCGCGGCACGCTCACCCCTGGCCATGTCGCCAAGGTCGAAGAGGTCAAAAAACTCCTCAAGGAGGGCGAGGGGTATTTCGCAACCGGCCGCTACGACCTGGCCTTCAAACGATGCGAGCAGGCGCTGAATGTTGATAAGTGGAACATCGCTGCGCGGAAGTTGATGGAACGCATCAATGGCGCCCGGCAGAAATACGCGGACGCCGCCTACAACGAAACCCGCGGCGATCTGCTCATGCAGGTGCAAAAGGCCTGGGAGTTGCCTGTTCGCAAGTTCACCGATGGGCCGACCTCAATTATTGAACAACCCGACATCGCTGTTCGCGCCTCGGAGTCCATTTCCGAAAAACTCGACGAAATCATCATTCCGAAAATCGACTTCACGGACTCCTCGATCGTGGAAGCCATCGGGTTCCTGCGCAAGAGATCGGCGGAGTTGGATAATACCGAATCGGATCCCAAGCTCAAAGGCGTCAATATCGTCCTCAAACTCCCGCCGGACTCTCCCGACGCCTCCTACCCAATCACCCTTTCGCTGCAAAATGTCCCGCTGCGTGCGGCTTTGGACTATGTTTCCCGGGCCGCGAATCTGAAAACCAAGATCGAGCGTCACGCCGTGGTGATCGTTCCACAATCCGAAAACACGGACGTGATGATCACCAAGGAATACAAGGTTCCTCCGGGCTTTATCCAATCCGTTCCAGGCAGCGCGCCGGAGACCGGAGCAGATGGCCAACCGGTGGCGGCCAGTTCCAAGGCGAAGAATTTTTTGGAATCCCAAGGTGTTGCCTTCCCACCGGGAGCGAGCGCCAATTACATCCCCAGCTCCAGCCGGTTGATTGTCAAAAACTCCCAACCGAATTTGGATTTTGTGGATTCCTTGGTGGAAATTGCCGCCGCCACCAAGCCCACGCAGGTCGAAATCGAGGCGAAATTCTTGGAGGTCACTCAAAACAACCTGAACGAACTCGGCTTCGATTGGCTTTTGGGTCAATTTGCGCTGGCTGGCGGATCAGGCGTTTACGGCGGCGGTGGCACGATGGGGTTTGGACGCTCTCTGGATAACGGCGACTATCCGATGATCAACCCTGGTTCGGGTGTGCCGGTTGGCGCATCATCCGCCTTCTCAGGACCAATCACTGCCGGCAACCGAGGGGGCGCCGGCGGCTCGGGATTTGATACCGCCATTCAACTCAATGCCGTGGATGCACTCCTTTTAGGAGCTCCGGTTGGAGCAGCACCCGGTATTTTGAGTGTGGCGGGCGTTTTTACAAACCCGCAGTTTCAAGTTGTTTTACGCGCTTTGAGCCAAAAGAAAGGCATCGACCTTGTCAGCGCTCCCAAGGTGACATCCAAGAGTGGCGCAAGGGCTTTGATCGAAATCATTCGAGACTTCCGCTATCCCACCGAGTTCGAACCGCCGCAAGTTTCCGGAACGAATGGATCCCAATACACGCCCGTCGTTCCAAATACTCCCGCTGGATGGGAAACCAAACACACAGGCATTACGCTGGAAGTCGAGCCGACCATTGGGCCGGACAATTACACGATTGAACTTGTGCTCGCGCCTCGAGTGATTGAGTTTGAAGGCTTTATTAATTATGGAAGCCCTATCAACGCCACAGTTCAGTATGTCGACCCTTTAGCCATTATTCCACGCCCCTCTGGCACATTCGAAGCCACCCCAAACACCATGAACCAACCGGTTTTCTCCACTCGCGAGGTGACCACCCAGGTTTCCATTTATGACGGGCAGACCGTGGCCTTGGGCGGGTTGATGCGTGAGGATGTGCAGAAAGTCCAGGACAAGGTTCCGATTTTAGGAGATATCCCGCTGGCAGGTAGACTTTTCCGAAGTAATGTCGATCAACATATCAAGCGAAACTTGGTTATGTTTGTCACCGCAGGCTTGATGGATCCCGCCGGTCAACCCTTGATCAAGGCGGAAGAGGATGATGCCATTGTTCCCTTGCCCGATGTGGCTGAAATGCTCGATGAAGCCATTCCTGGAGACATCTTGAGCGAGCCATTGCCGCAGTAAACCAGCCCATGAAAAAAATTTCCGCTCTCATTCTCCTATCAGTGTTTCTGGCGGCTTCGTCTGGGTTTGGCACCGATTTGGTTAAGTTGTCGGAAAGAGAGGAAGTCCGTCGTCAGGAAAATGTGAAGCACGGGGAGCGTTTGGCCAAAAGAGCCGAACAAGCTGTGAAGGACAAAAATCTTAAGGAAGCCTACAATGATTACTTGGAAGCCTTGAAATTTATCCCGGCAGGTTCCGCAACCTCGGCGAATCGCCAAGCGGTCCTGCTGGATTTCAGTCGAACCGCTGTGGACTACGCGCGAAACCTGATTGAACGCGCCAACTACGCCGAGGCGGAAAATGTGGCCAAAACGGTTCTTTCCCCGGAATACAATCCCACCTACAAGCCTGCCGCACAGATTCTCTCCCAGTTGGAGAACCAGAACTTCAACACCACCTTGGACCCTCGCTTTGTGGCCAACCGCGAGGAGGTGACGAAATTGCTGAATCAAGCCGAGGGCTACTATGCCACTGGACGGAACGATCTGGCCATCAAGCGCTACGAGCAGGTTCTCAACCTGGACCCCTACAATACCGCCGCGCGCAATGGGATGGAAAAGGTTAACCAGCAACGCAACGAATATTACAAAGAGGCCTACAACGAAACCCGGAGCCGGATGCTCTGGCTGGTGGATCGGGCCTGGGAAAAGCCTGTTCGCAGGTTCAACGCCGATCGTTCCTCCGAAGCCGCTGCCTTGATGAATGGAGGTAGCGCCACCACCAAGGATGACATGATGCGCAAGCTCAACAGCATCGTCATTGAAAATGTGAGCTTTAATGATGTCACAATTCGCGAAGCCGTGGAAATCCTGAAACAAAAAAGCCGCGAGTATGATGAGAGCGGAGACTCGAAGACCAAAGGCGTGAATATTGTCTTAAAAATCCCTCAGCAACCCGCCCCGACCGCCGGAGAGGGTGAGTCCATTCCCGAACCCGGCGGAGAGGAGTCAACGGCCTCTGGAGTTCCCGTGGTCTCCGAAAATTCCAAGGTCACTCTGGACCTGAAAAATGTTCCATTGATCGAAGCGATTCGCTATCTCACCGAACTCACGGGTTTGAAACAGAAAATCGAGCCGTTTGCCGTTTCCTTGATTCCCTCCTCGGAAAGCACCGAGGAATTGTTGGTGAAAGAATACCGCGTATCACCGAATTTTATTCCCACATCTTCTCCCTCGGACTCGGAAGGGATACCCGATGCCGGTTCTTCGGGATCATCCAGCAACCAAAAACTCAAGGGGGTGAGAAACGCCACCGACCACCTCAAGGAGCAAGGCATTCCGTTCCCTCCCGGAGCCTTCGCCCAATACATCCCTTCCGGAAGCAAACTCATTGTCCGCAACACCCAAGGCGCCTTGGATTTGGTCGATACTCTGGTGGAGAGTGATGTGGGAGTGAAGCCCACGCAAGTCGAAATCGAATCGAAATTCGTGGAAATATCCCAAAACAATGTTAATGAGCTGGGTTTTGATTGGCTCCTGGGGCCTTTTTCGATCGGCGGCGGAGTCTATGGGGATGGCGGCACTTTGCCTGGCACAGGTGCAATCAACGAAGCATATTACAATAATTTTCCATTTCAAAGCATCGGAGCGAATCCTGTAACTGCCGGCACCCGATCCGGCGTGGGAACAAGTGTGAATTCCGCCATTACGGCCAATAGTTTGAACGCCCTCCTCTCTGGCATTCCACAAGGCGCCAACATCACCTCTCCGGGTATCTTTGGTCTCGCCGGGGTCTTTACAAATCCACAATTCCAGCTGGTCATCAGAGCATTAAGTCAGCAAAAAGGCGTGGATTTGATGTCCGCCCCCAAGATCACCACGAAAAGTGGCCAGACAGCCTCTATTAAAATTATTCGGGAGTTTCCCTACCCAACGGAGTTTGAACCGCCCGAAGTTCCGCAAGGCGGTAGCGGGGGGGGCGGCATTGGGGGGGGAGGTAATAACAATAATAATGGGGGTGGTGGCGTTAAGGTCACCGGCGGTATTGTTACCCCGGCCACTCCCTCTTCATTCGAAAAACGGGACCTCGGCGTCCTGCTTGAAGTGGAACCGCAGGTTGGTGCGGATAATTATACCATCGATCTTTCCTTGGCTCCCGAGGTCGTTGAATTCGATGGTTTTGTAAATTTTGGTTCTCCTATCGTTGGCCCGCGATTCGACCCTTTCTCTAATCCCTTATCTAATCCTTCAGGCATAATTCCCTACACGATCACCGAAAACACCATGAACCAACCGGTGTTCTCCGTTCGCAAAGTCACCACCCAGGTGAGCATTTGGGACGGCCAGACCGTCGCCATGGGCGGGTTGATTCGCGAGGATGTGCAAAAGGTCAACGACAAGGTGCCTATTCTTGGTGACATTCCTCTGGCTGGTCGACTCTTCCGCTCGAATGTTGATCAGAAAATCAAAAAAAATCTGCTCATTTTCGTGACCGCCCGCCTTCTTGACGCTTCAGGCCAACCGCTCATTCAAGAAGACGAGGCCGAAGAAGTCGTTGAGCCCCTCGGCCTGCCGGAAGACCTCCCCGCACCGCGCCTCGAATCGCGCTCCCGCGGGAAATAAAAACTTCCAGCGCTACCTCTCGCACCGCCCATCGAGCCACTCCTCGATATCCTGCATCACCTGATCACGATCCCAAACGTGCCATAGCAAGTGATAGGAATCGGGATAGAGACGATGCGTTTTGTCCATGGAGGAAATTTGCTCGAACCACCGGTTGATTTGCTCGGGTTTCACGAAACAATCGTTGCCAGCGGCGAGCACCATCGCCGGATGACGCAGCCGCGCGGCGTGCTGGTGGCTATTGTCGATCAACTCGCCAAGCTCCGCCAAAAACCCAAGGCTGAATCCCCGCAGATGGTGGGGCTTTTCGCGGAGCGAGTCCTGGTATGCCGTGTCGCGGGTGAGCGGCGGCGCGGTTGTTTTACCGTTCACAAATCGACTCGGCGAAAGGCGCGCCTCGGGAAAATGCCGTGCTAAAAATGCGAGCGCCGTTTTTAGAAAACCTGGAATCTCCCTTCGAAGACCCACCACCGGCACGGAGAGCAACACTCCATCAATTTGCCCATCGGGTGGTAGGGTTTCCTGCGCGGCGTAGGCGACCGAAAGCAGTGATCCCATGCTCTCGCCCATCAGAAAAACGGGTTTTCCACTGTGAGCGCGGCGGAGCGCGGCGAGGAAATGCCCGATGTCTAGGAGTTGGGTTTCCAGATCGAGCCGCATCCCACGACGGGCCACCACAGGATCGCTCCCCTGCCCTCTCAAATCCAAAGCGTAGAAGGAATGCTGCTTCATCCGCCCGGGCAACGGATGGAATTGCTCGCCCGATCCGCTCAACCCGTGAATGCAGGCGACGACAGCACGGGGATTTTCTACCGGCCAAGCATGGGCCTCGCGCGACTCCCGGTCGTGTGTTTGCCAGGGAAATCTCATTGCCATTTCGCCACAGCGCGATAGACCCGCCGCCATGAGACATTTCGCCGCCATTTTTTTGATTCAGGCTGTTGCCGCATTCGCATCGCAAATTGACCTCGCACTCATCCAATTTCCAGAAACAAAAACCGCCGAGGAGCTGAACGAGGCTTTGGTCAAAGCAAACCTCGCCGAGATCACCAACTCCAACCGCACCATGACCAAGGAGCGCGCGTTGCAGAATGGAACCGTCCTTTTCACCCAAACCATCAGCTCGTCAAATCTCGCTTCATCCACCCGCTTGGAGAACCTCCGGGCCGATGTCTCGGGTTCTTACAAAAATGGACGCCTCGAAGTGGAAATCACCCTCTCCGAGGGAGTCGAGGCCGGGCTGCGCAGCTTCACGAAACGCACCTACCAAGGCTCCGCTGAACTCCCTTCGGGTACAACGCGCGTGATTTCCCTTCGACAAATCGTTCGGAAAAACACGGTGGCCGAAAAAGGTCGCATCGAGGTTCGTGAATCGGAAACCACCACGGCGATAATCGCCCGCGCCCGTTGATTCCGTCTTCCGCAGAACTTGTGAACAATTTGTCGATGCCTGTGGGTTCTTGCCAAAAACCTGGTTCGGCAGGCGGTTTTTCCACATCGCTTGGCGCCATTCCCCAAATTTTTCACAGCGATCATTCCGCGTGGAACACCGACCAGACTTGCGAGGAACACCGGCGAGGCATTTTGTTCACATCGTGAAGAAGAAGACTCTTCTGCCCATGGAAAATATTTTATTATTCTATCGTGTGAACAACCCCTCGAGAACCCAAGAGAACGAAAGGCTTTTTCTCCCTCAGGAACGCCACTAGATTTTGCCACCATGCAACCCGGTCCCGTCTCCAAATTCATCGACCTCCATTACCGCCACTTCAACGCCGCCGCACTCAAGGATGCCGCCGAAGCCTACTCTCGCCACCTCGACTCCGGCGGTATCATGCTCATGACTCTCGCCGGCGCCATGAGCACAGCAGAGCTCGGTATCTCGCTCGCCGAAATGATCCGCCAGGGCAAAGTCCATGGCATCGTCTGCACCGGCGCCAACCTCGAGGAGGACATCTTCAACCTCGTCGCCCACGATTTCTACGAACGCATCCCGCACTACCGCGACCTCACCCCCGCCGATGAGCAGGCCCTCCTTGAGCGCCACATGAACCGCGTCACCGACACCTGCATTCCCGAAATGGAAGCCATGCGCCGCATCGAAAATGTCATCCTCAAAGAGTGGATGGACGCCGACGCAAAAGGGGAGCGCCTTTTCCCGCACGAATTCTTCTGGCGCATCCTCGACTCGCCCGAACTCCAAAAAAGTTTCCAGATCGATCCCAAGAACAGCTGGATGATTGCCGCCAAGGAGAAAAACCTCCCGATGTTCGTCCCCGGCTGGGAAGACTCCACACTCGGCAACATGTATGCCGGCCATTGCATCGAAGGGGATGTGAAAAATGTCCACACCGTCCGCTCCGGCATCGAATACATGATCGCCCTCGCCGACTGGTATGCCCCGACCAGCTTCAAAGCACCGATCGGCTTCTTCCAAATCGGCGGTGGCATCGCCGGCGACTTCCCCATCTGCGTCGTCCCCATGCTCCACCAGGACCTCCGCCGCACCGATGTCCCACTTTGGGCTTACTTCTGCCAAATCAGCGATTCCACGACCAGCTACGGCAGCTACTCTGGCGCCGTCCCCAACGAAAAAATCACCTGGGGCAAACTCGGCGAAAAAACCCCGAAATTCATCATCGAATCCGACGCAACGATCGTCGCCCCGCTCATCTTCGCCAAAATCCTCGGATGGTAGGTTTAGCGGATGATTAACCACAGAGGACACAGTGAGCAAGGAGGGCTAAAAACATGAACAGCCAATACAGCTTCTTCTCCGTGTCCGCCGTGCTCTCCGCGGTTAATAAAAATCGATAGTATAACCATGCACATCCGCGACATTCTCCAACCGGGCAAACCGACCGTCTCTTTTGAGTTCTTCCCACCGAAAACGGCGGAATCTCAGGAACAGCTCTACACCACAATCCGGGAACTCGAAAAAATCCACCCGAACTTTGTCAGCGTGACTTACGGCGCGGGCGGCTCGACTCGGGAACTCACCCACGACCTCGTTCTCCGACTCAAAACCTCCTCATCACTCGATCCGGTTCCCCATCTTACCTGCGTCGGGCACAACGAATCCGAAATTGCCGCAATCCTGGAACGCTACGCCGCCGCCGGAGTCAGCAACATCCTCGCCCTGCGCGGCGACCCTCCACGCGACCAACCGGACTACGACCACTCGCGCGACACTTTTCCCCAAGCGGCTGACTTGGTTCGTTTCATCAAGAAATTCACCGGCCATCCTGACAAGCGAGGATTTGGCATCGGCGTTGCGGGATTCCCAGAAGGACACCCGGCCACGCCGAACCGCTTGCTCGAAATGGACTACCTCAAAGCCAAGGTGGACGCCGGCGCAGACTACATCTGCACCCAGCTTTTCTTCGACAACCACGATTTCTACGACTTCCGCGACCGCTGCGCCCTTGCGGGAATCGAAGCGCCCATCATCGCTGGAATCATGCCAGTCACCAGCCTCTCTTCGATGAAGCGCATGGCCGAACTTGCTGGCGGCAGCCGCTTTCCCGCCAAGCTCCTCAAAGCCCTCCAGCGCGCCAACGGCACCCCCGAAGCCGTTCGTGAAATTGGACTCCACTACGCCACCGAACAATGCGCCGACCTCCTCGATAACGGCGTCGCAGGCATCCACCTCTACACCCTCAATCAATCCACAGCCACCCGCGAAATTTGCCAGCGGCTTGGGCTCGTTAGGGGATAGTTTTTGTCACACACGGCACAGTTTTGTGCCAAAATGAGACACTGTGACGCGGATCAGAGAGCAGCATGATCCCGCGCAGAATACGCAAGACACTTTCCTTCATTACTTAATCAAAATCCCACCCTCACGGCCCGATTCCTGCTTTTCCCAAGGCCTCAACAATACTTCTTATGGGAAAAATTTTAGGAATTGATTTAGGAACCACAAACTCCTGCATGTCTGTGATGGAAGCCGGCGAGCCGGCTGTGCTGGAGAACTCCGAGGGAGCCCGCACCACACCATCCGTCGTCGCGTTCACGAAATCCGGCGAGCGCCTCGTCGGCCAAGCCGCGAAACGCCAAGCCATCACGAACCCGGCGAACACCATTTTCTCGGTCAAGCGCTTCATGGGCCGCAAATACGACGAGGTCCGCGCCGAGGAGCACCGCGTGCCCTACAAACTCGTCAAGGCCGCCAACGGCGACGCCCACATCCA
>JBMTBF010000043.1:0-9709 GCA_049429585.1 Terrimicrobiaceae bacterium
CGATCGGAAGCTGCATGAGGCGGAAGGCGCTGTTCAGCCAAGTGACGGCCTCGGCGCCGGCGTAGGAGGCGAAGCGGGAGTTCACCAGCACATTGATCTGCACGGCGCTCGCGGCGATGACCGATGGCACCATGAGCGTGAGGATTTTTTGGATGCCTGAATCGTTCCAGCGGAAATCCGCCACGAATCGGTAGCCGGCCTTGCGGAGGCTCGGAATCTGGATGGCGAGTTGGAGGAAGCCGCCGACGAGAGTTCCAATCGCGAGGCCGATGAGGGCCTGGCGGCCGAAGGCGGGATCGATGAACCAGCCGAAGGCCGCGCCACCCAGGATCGATCCGATGTTGAAGAAACTGGAGGCCAGCGCGGGGGCGGTGAAAACCTGGCGCGAGTTGAGCAGGCCCATCACCAGCGCGGCCAGCGACACCAGGAGGATGAAGGGATACATGATTCGCGTGAGCAGAATGGTGAGCCCCGCGTCGGCCTGCTCGAAGCCGGGCGCCAAGAGATGGACGAGCGGTTCGGCGAAAACGACACCCAGTAGGCTGACGAGGCTCATGAAAAGGGCGGTCAGCGTGAGCATCTTCGACGCCAGCGCCCATGCGGAGGCCTCGCCCTCTTTTTCGATCTTCTGGGAGAAAACGGTGATGAAGGCCGTCGAGAGCGCGCCTTCGGCGAAGAGGTCGCGCAGGAGGTTCGGCAGGCGGAAGGCGATGAGGAAAAGCCCCATCGCGGCGGTGCCGAAGAGGGCGTTGAACAAAACCTCGCGGACGAGTCCGAGGACGCGGCTCAACATGACGGCGGCGGCGATGATGCCGCTGGCTTTGGTGTTAAGGCGTTTTCCGTCGTTCATCGCGCGGCGGCCTTGCGGAGGCGTTCCATGATGGCCGCGCCGATTCCGGTTTCGGGAATTTCCTCGGCGACGATGAGGTCGAGGCCGGCATCGTCGAGACGGCGCATCGCTCCGTAGAGGTTCGCAGCGGCTTCGCGCATGTCGGACTTTGCGCTGAGGATTTCGATTTTTGCGAAACCCTCGCTAGGCGAGGAAAAGGCAAGGAGGCCGGTTTTTTCGGAGCGCGGAGAGGGATTTTTTTCCAGCACCAGTGGAGTGCGCGGGGCGTAGTGGCTTTTCAATCCACCCGGCGCGGAGATGGCGATGTGATCTTCCAGCAACGGACCAAAAGCTCGGAGGTCATCGCGTGTGATCGGGCCCTCGCGCAGGACTCGCAGGCCATCCTCGGAGACATGGACGATGGTCGATTCGATGCCATGGGCACACGGGCCGCCGTCGAGAATGAAGGGAATGCGTCCATCGAGTTCGGCGAGAACATGGGCGGCGGTGGTCGGGCTGATGCGGCCGAAGCGGTTCGCGCTCGGGGCGGCGAGAGGTTTTCCGAAGGCCTTTGCGACTTCGTCGAAGAGGGGATGGGCGCTCCTGCGGATCGCCACGGTGTCCTGACCCGCCGTGACGATATCGGGAACGATCGATTGGCGCGGAAGAACCATGGTGAGCGGCCCGGGCCAGAATTTTTCAGCAAGCGCGAGGGCGGTCGGGGTGGGGGAGGTGAGGCGCGGGAGCCAATCGAGCGAGGGAATGTGGACAATCAACGGATCGCTGAGTGGGCGGCTTTTGGCTTCGAAAATTTTCGCGCAGGCCTCGGGCGAGAGGGCGTCGGCGGCGAGGCCGTAGACGGTTTCGGTCGGCAGGGCGACGGACTCCCCGGCGGCGAGGGCCTCGACGATGGTGGAAACGCCGTCTGGCGCCTGCAGGATGCGGGTTTTCAATCGAGCCGCGCGGCGAGGACTTCCTTGGTCTGGTTGGCCCGGAAGCCGAGGAGGTTCTTTTTCACGGCCGGGAATTCCGGCGAAAGCAGCGAGGCTGCGAAGAGCGCGGCGTTTTTGGCCCCCGCGACGCCGATGGCGAAAGTGGCGACGGGGATGCCGGCGGGCATTTGAACGATGGAGAGAAGCGAGTCCTGGCCACGGAGGATTTGGCTCTCCACCGGAACGCCCAGGACGGGTAGGTGGGTGTGCGCGGCGATCATGCCCGGCAGGTGGGCGGCACCGCCGGCTCCGGCGATAATGCAACGCAATCCGCGCGAGTCGGCGGATTTCGCGTAATCGGCCAGCAAGTCCGGCGTACGGTGGGCCGAAACGACACGGCATTCATGCGGGATGCCGAGTTTTTCAAGAATGGCAGCGGATTCCTTCATCGTGCTCCAGTCGGATCGACTGCCCATGACGATTCCCACGAGGGGAGGTTCCGGATTGGACTTGGCTTTTTTCATGGAGGGGCGTGGCTTAACAGAAACGCTTCCGGTGGAGAAACAGGAAAAACAATCGGGATCGGCGCGGCAAAAAATAAAAGGCCGAGCGGAAGCGCGTTCCGCCCGGCCTTTACGAGCATCCCTTATTTGGATGTTCCGATCGAGCTCGGAGCCGGAGCTGGAGCCGACTTGCTGGCGCAAGCGCCCAATCCGAGAGCGGCGATCGCGAGAGCCGCGACAGCGGCGATGGTTGCGAATTTCATGTTGTGTGTTTCCCCTCCTTTCTTGGCGGTAGCCGGCGTGAATCTGTCAGAAACACTTTGGCTGACAATCCTAATTCGTGCCATCAGCGCGGGGTCTTCACCCACTTTGAATGGCCGATCAGACCCTGATTTCTCAAAAAAAAGAAACAGCCCGGTCGTCCCAGAGTTCAATCCCTCCCCCAAGTTCTTGAACTCAATCCCTCGACCGGGCTGATCTTGTTTTTTGTAAAGCAACCTCCGTGCCAACTCGGTTTCAGCGGAGTTTTTGTCCCAAGCCGCGAAAATCTGGCGGCTTTTATGCAATTCGCGCCGCCGGGTTGTTAAAAAAACGCCACGATGGCGGGATTTTGGGATTACTTGTCCAGGTGGTTGTTGAAATAACGCTTCGTCTCGGAGGCGACCACACCGCTGAGCAGGAGAAGCGCGACGAGATTCGGGATCGCCATGAGGCCGTTCATCATGTCGGAGAAATTCCAAACGACATCGCTTTTCCAAATGCAGCCCACAAAAACCAGCGCGACCCAGAGCAGCCGGTAGGGGAAGACGGCGCGAACGCCGACGAGATATTCCACCGCTTTTTCGCCGTAATAGGACCAGCCGAGAATGGTCGAAAAAACAAAGGTCAGCAGGCCGAGGACGAGGACGGCGTCGCCGAAAAATCCGAGGTGGTGGAAGGCGGCGTCGCAGAGGCCGGCCTTTGTCATGCCTGCAGTCTGCCAATCGCCCGAGGAGACCAATACCAAGCCAGTCAGCGCGCAGACGACCACGGTATCCCAGAAAGTCCCTGTGCTCGAAACCAGCGCCTGCCGCACCGGATCACGCGTTCGCGCCGCCGCTGCGACGATCGGCGCGCTGCCGAGGCCGGATTCGTTTGAAAAAAGTCCGCGCGCGATTCCATAGCGCATCGCCTCCGCGATCCCCGCGCCGACAAATCCTCCCACGGCGGCTTGGCCTGTGAAGGCGCTGGTGACGATGAGATGGATCGTCGCGCCAAGTTTATCCCAGTTGAAGACGAGCACGACGAGGCATCCGAGCACATAGGCCGCCGCCATGAAGGGGACCAGCACGGTGCAAAATTTCGAAATCGAAGACACGCCCCCGAGGATCACCGCCCCCGTTAGAACAGTGAGAAAAATGCCGACGCCCAGCTTGAGGTGCCAATCCTCCACCGCAAAGGGGAGCAGGTCTTTCTTGGCCACCACGAGATCGGCGATGGCATTCGACTGAACCATGTTTCCGATGCCGAAAGCTGCGATCGCCGTGAAGACGGCAAAGAGAATTCCCGCCCAGCGCGCGTTGAGGGCGTTTTGGAGAACAAACATCGCGCCGCCGCTCATCTGGCCGTTGGCATTGACCGTCCGGTATTTCACCGCCAGGAGTGCCTCGCCGTATTTCGTCGCGATCCCGAAAACCCCGGTGAGCCACATCCAGAGAACCGCGCCGGGGCCGCCGAGAATCACCGCGCCCGCCACGCCGTAGATGTTTCCCGTTCCGATCGTCGCCGCGAGGGCGGTCGCCAGCGCACCGAACTGGCTGATGTCGCCGGGCGAATCGCTATCCTTTGTCACGGAGAGTTTCAGCGCGTGGCCGAGGTGGCGTTGAATGAAACCGGTTCGCCAAGTGAGAAAAAGATGGGTTCCGAAAAGGAGAAAAACCAGCCAGGGACCCCAAACGAACGAAGCCGCCTGGGCAATGAGGGTGTCGAGCATTTGCACGGGGCGAATGCAAGAGATTTGCCGGGGAAGGAACAAGAACGAACTGGCCGCCTTTCGGATGCTGCCTTTCCTTTTGTTGGGGGTTGCGGTTGACGGGTTTTGCTTGGCCGGTGGGTGATCGACGGGTAGGAGTGGCGGCGTTTTGAAGCATCCGAGTCCATTTCAGCTCAAATTTTTCTGGGCGGCGGTGACCACATTGTCGTTTCTGGCGATCGCGGCAGCGGTGGCTTTGGTGGGAACGCTTGTTGTCGGGGGGATTTCTTTTCTCCAGCCGGTGCTGATCCCGGTGGTGGTTGCGGCGATTCTGGCGTTTTTGCTCGAGCCGGTGGTGAAGTTTTTCATGCGCCTTCGGCTCACCCGGTTGGCGAGCATCGCGGCAGTGTATGTGATCATCGTGTGCCTCTTTGTCGGGCTCATCGTCTACATCGCGCCGCCCGCCTACAGGCAGGGTCAGGAGTTCATGAATAATTTCCCGGCCTACATGATGAAGACCGAGTCGCTCGCGACGAGCACGCTGAACAGCCTGCAAAAACTCGCCGAGTTCGACCCGTTCGACGCCCATCAGGAGCCGCAGACGGCGGGTGATCAGATCACGGTTCTCGTTCGCACGGCCATCAAGGACGCGGGAGTGTGGGTTCAGCAAAAACTCCCCGATCTCGCGGTCGAGTCGGGTCGTTTCCTGCAGCGCAGCCTCGGCGGCTTTCTCGGTGTTTTTGGATTCCTGCTCAGCCTGATCCTTGTTCCGATTTTTCTGTTTTTCTTCCTGCGCGACAGTCCGGCGATCGCGGAAAACTGGAGCCGCTACCTGCCGTTGCGGGCGTCACCGCTCAAAAACGAGATCGTTTCCCTCGTGGGCGAGATCAATTCCTATCTGATCAGCTTTTTCCGGGGGCAACTCCTTGTGAGTCTGATCGACGGGGTGATGATCGCCGTGGCGTTGCTTTTTCTTGGATTGGATTTTGCGATTTTGATCGGGCTCATGGTCGGGGTGCTGGGACTGATTCCCTATCTGGGCATGATGATCTGCTACATCCCCGCGGTGATCATCGCGGCGGCGCAATTCGGCGACTGGCTGCATCCCGCGCTGGTGACGCTGATTTTCCTTCTGGCCAACAACATCGATGGCATTTTCATCGCCCCGAAAATCGTCGGCGAGTCGGTTGGATTGCACCCGCTCACGGTGATCATTTCGGTGCTGGCGTGGAGTTTGATCCTGGGGGGATTGCTTGGCGCCATCCTGGCCGTGCCTCTCACGGCGACGATGAAGGTGCTCTTGAAAAGATATTTTTGGGACCGCCCGGCGAGTGTCGATTCCCATTCGGGTGACGCGGGGCAACCGACCGGATCACGGGTTTAAAAAACGCGAGTGGTCGCCCGCTCGATTTTCAAGGCCGTTTTCTCAACCCGAACCAGCCCTCCTCCGAAAACCAATCGACCTTAGGAATAGGTCGAATGAACTATAGACTGGGGAAGGGCGTGAATGCATCATGCTCTGCCCGATTGGACCCTCCAGTTGGTCATATCCTGTTTTCAGAAACCCTAATCCGAGCCACATGAAAAGCCGGCCTCTCAAAACTCCTCGACGTTTTCGGCGCGACCAGTTCTCTCTCGCAGGCGGGACGGCCGCCCTCAGCGGCCAAACCGCGGCCCCGGATGACACGGTGATCAAAGTCTCCCTCGCCGAACCTTTCCCATCCCACCCTTTACCATGACGCAATTCTTCAAAATCTTATGACGCAACTCTTCAAAATCTTACTCCATGCCGGGGCGGTGTGTGGTTTTGTTTTTGCCGCTTCCGTAGTTCGGGCTGAACCAAGTGATTCGCGGCCTCCCAATATCGTCTTCATTTTTGCCGATGACTGGGGATGGGGGGATTTGTCGTGCCATGGGCATCCCTGGATCAAGACGCCGAACATCGACCGCTTGGCCCGGGAGGGAACCGATTTCGAGCGCTTCACGGTAGCCAGCGGTGTTTGCTCGCCCAGCCGCACGGCGGTGATGACCGGGCGGTTTCCCGCCCAATTCAACATCGACGGCCATTTCGCGGAGGTTTCTGGAAATGCCCGGCGCAACATGCCGGATTGGTTGTCTCCCTCCGTGCCGCTGTTGCCGCGGATCCTTTCCTCGGCGGGTTACGCCACGGCCCACTATGGGAAGTGGCATTTGGGCAATGACATGATCCCCGATTCGCCTCCGCCCTCCGCCTACGGATACGATGACTACGGGGCATTCAACTGCTCCGGCGAGCAGATGCCCGTGCACGAGGACTCCGCGCGAGCGGTGGCTTTCATCGAGAAGTGTGCCGCGAAGGGCCAACCATTCTTCATCAATCTTTGGATGCACGAGCCGCACACCCCCTTCCACAGCGTGCCGAAATACGAGTGGAGGTTCCGCGACATGCCAGACCGTGCCGAGCGCATCTACGCCTCGGTCCTCTCGCATGCGGACGACCGGATCGGGGAGGTTTTGGACGCGCTGGACCGGCTCGGATTGGCCGACAACACCCTCGTGGTCTTTTCCTCGGACAACGGGCCGGCTCGCAGCCATGGGCCCGAGGAGCTGGAGCTCATGTATGACTCTGCCACCGGGGTGGGTTGGGGCCTTGGCGCGGCGAAGGGATCCACAGCGGGACGCAAGGGCTGGAAAGGCTCGCTTTTCGAAGGCGGGATCAATGTGCCCTTCATCGCCCGCTGGCCCGGGAAAATTCCCGCCGGCCGCACGGATTCCGAGTCGTTGATTTCCGCGGTCGATTTGCTGCCGACCTTTTGCAAAATCGCGAACGCCCCGCTGCCTGCGGGTTTTGCGCCCGATGGAATCAGCCAGGTCGAAACCCTCATGGGAAATTCCTCCCCGGGGCGCGCGAAGCCGCTTTTCTGGAAGATCGGCGCCGACCGAAAGCCTAACCCCGAGGCCCCCAACCACTGGGCTTCCTATGCCGTGGTGCATGGGACTTGGAAGTTGCTCGCCAACGAGGATTCCACGCAGGTGGAGCTTTATGACCTGAAGGCCGACCCCATGGAGAAAAATGACCGGGCCTCATCGTCTCCTGAAGCAGTCCAGGAACTCCTCAGCCTCTTGGAGAAATGGAAAACCTCACTCCCTTCGCACCCAACCGGAGATGTCTTTTCCAAGCTGAGGGAAAAACAATCCAGCTGAACCGGACTCAACGCACTCGATCACTAAACGCCAACCGATAAATGAAACTTCACTTCACTCGCTCGCTCGTCACGGGAATCTCCTGCGGCTTTGTTTTTTTCGCGGCAACGATTCGGGCCGATTCCGGAAACCTTGGCATCGTTCCCAAGCCCTTTTCGGTCGAAGCAAAAAAAGACGCCCCATTTGAGATCGGAGCGGAGACGGGGATCGTGCCGGTGGGTGAGGGGAGCAAGGCGGTGGCAGATTATCTGCGGAACCGCATGGCCGCATCCACGGGGCTGAATTTGAAGGTTCGTGACACCGCCGAGGCGAACACCATCGTCCTCCGAATCGATCCGGATGCCGTCAAATTCCCCGAGAAGGACGCCTACATCTTGGAAAGCGGGAAGGATAAGATCACGATCACCGGCAAGAGTGCGAGCGGGCTCTTCTACGGCGTGCAGACCTTGTTTCAGCTCCTGCCGCCCGAGATCTATTCCGACAAGCCGGTGCCGGGCATGAAACTCTCCGTCCAGGCCCTCACCATCCAAGACAAGCCATCGATGGAAAAAATCCGTGGGCTGCATGTGGACATCGCCCGCCATTTCCGCACCAAGGAGGAGTTGAAAAAAATCATCGACGCCATGGCGATGCACAAACTCAACACCCTGCACCTCCACGCCACCGACGACCAGGGATGGCGGCTGGAGATCAAGGCCTATCCCAAACTCACCACCGTGGGTGCTGTCGGCAACAAGTCGGACCCGAATGCACCGGCCGCCTTCCTGACCCAGGAGGAGGTCAAAGAACTTTGCGCCTATGCGGCGGAACGGCACATCTCGATCATTCCCGAAATCGACATGCCGGGCCACATGAGCGCGGTGATCCGGGCCTATCCCGAGTTGAAGCACCCCAAGGAAACCCGCGAAAAAACAACCCAGGCGATCCGCGGCGATGCCGTGGGGCGCGAATTCGCCAAAAAAGTGCTCGCCGAGGTCAATGCCATGTTCGATCCCGAGTATCTCCACATCGGCTTTGACGAGGTGAATTACAAATCGCCGGTGGAGCTCTACTCGGAATCCGAGTTGGTCGATTTCGGTCGCGAGATCACCTCGTTCATCAAGAAGGACCTCAAGAAAACGCCGATCGTTTGGGACGATGTCTTCATGCACGGACTGAACGACAAGGAAATCGTCGTGCAGTGGTGGCGCTACGGAAAAATGACCTGGTGGAAGCATCTCAAGCAAACGGTTGATCAGGAACTGAACCAGAAAGGGCAGCCGTATATCCTCTCCCCGGCCTATTGGACCTACTTCGATATGCCGAATGCCGGAAAAGGCTGGGCCAAACAAATCACGGCCGCCGATGTCTACAATTGGGACCCCATCGCCGACACGCTTGGTGTGACGCCGGAAACGCGCCAGTTAGCACTCGGCGCGATTGCCTGCACCTGGAGCGAGAAGATTCCGACGATGAAGCTATTTGGCGACCGCACCTTTCCGCGACTCGCCTCCTTTTCCGAGCGGCTCTGGCGTGGGGGAAAGAGCGAGGACTCTTCGATTCTGGCTTGGACCGACTACCGCGACACGGTGCTGATTCCTTACCAACTCAAGCGCTACGACGCGATGGGCGTTTGGTATTGGAGCAAGGACAAGCCCGATTTGCTGAAGAACCTCGCGGACACCAGAAAAACGCTTTGATGGTTAGGCCGATCAACAAATGGCGATTGCGACAGGCCTTGGCCGTGCTGGCACTTGGAGTTTACGCTTTTTCCAACCCGGCCAGCGCAGAGCAAAAGCCGCCCAATATCATCGTCCTGCTCTGCGACGATCTCGGCACCGGTGATGTGCAGTGCCTCAATCCGGAGCGGGGCAAAATCCCGACGCCGCATCTCGATGCGTTGGCCAAGTCCGGGATGGTTTTCACCGATGCCCACTCGGCCTCGGCGGTTTGCACGCCGACACGCTATGGGATCATGACCGGGCGTTACCCATGGCGCACCACCCTGCAGCACGGTGTGGTTCAAGGCTTCGCTCCGAACTTGATCGCCAAGGACCGCCCCACCGTGGCTTCCTTTTTAAAATCCCAGGGCTACCACACGGCCATCCTCGGAAAGTGGCATCTCAATTTCCTCTACACCGACCCGGCGACTGGAAGGAATCTTTCCAAAAAGGAGTTCAAAAAAGGGTTGGCTCCTGTGGGCTCCAAAATCCCCGATGGTCCCACGGCCCGCGGTTTCGATTACTTCCACGGGTTTCATCATGCCAAGGACATGCAGTGCGTGATCGAGGGCGACACGGTGGTCGAGCACGACGATGAGATCAACATGCTC
>JBMTBF010000044.1:0-9187 GCA_049429585.1 Terrimicrobiaceae bacterium
GCGGCGGCGAGCGAACTGCTCTGCGCCACGCGGTGGTGGATCGTACTTCGGGCATTCGGCATGCCGTTACGCTGGCGAGAGGCGGTGGCGTTTTCGGCGGTCGGTTTGTTCTACTCGCTTGGGCTTCCCGGGTCGGCGGGTGGTGACGCGATGCGCACGCTGTATGTGATCGGCCGCTATCCGGACAAAAAACTCGCCGCCGCTCTCTCCGTGCTGGCAGACCGCTTTTGCGGCTTGGCAGCGCTGGTGCCGGCTTTGGGTTGGACACTCGCCGTGAACCACGGGCTATTTCTGGAAGGGAGGTTCGCCTCAGGAATCGTGATCGCGTCGGTGGTTTTTCTCTCCGGGGCATTGCTGGGTCTTGCGCTGTGGTGGTCCACGACGATTCCGGCTCTTGGCAAACGGGTGGAGGCAAGAATGTCACGATTCGGCATTCATCTGCGGCAATCGGGTGAAATTTTCCAAAGAATGATCGCTCAACCCGTCGCGATGTTGATGGGCGTGGGGCTCTCAGCTGCTTCGCTGGCGGCGCACTTTTTAGGATATTGGTTGAGCGCGTGCGCATTCGGAACCGGCCTTGGAGCGGGGACGATTTTCTCGATCATGCCGGTGGTGGATACGCTCACCATGATTCCCATCGCGCTCTATGGCCTCGGGCTCCGCGAGGCACTTTTTACCGCATTGCTTGGCGAGTTTTACGGCGTCCCCGCCGGAACCGCCACGCTGGTCTCGCTGGGAGGATTCACTGCGCAAGCGGCTGTGGCCCTTGCGGGAATCTTATTCCTGCCGTTCGTGAAGTTCGTGCGGCTGGGCAGGCGCTGGGATTGACGCATCTTCTTGGACGACTTATGGGAAGGGCCGTGAAGAAAACCGGCCGAAAACCAAAGCGCTCCCGAGCATCGGGACGCCGGAGTGCCTCCGCCGATGCTTCGCTTCGCGCCGAAATCGAGCGTCTCTCGCGGATGACCGTGGAGGAAAGAATCCTGGAGGCGCTCAACATGTGCCGCTGCTTCGCGGAGCTCAAGCCGACTCCGGTTCTGCATAAGCACCCAAAGGGTTGAAGCGGAATTAGCAACTGGCGTGTGAGGGGAGTATGGCTGTGCACCCTATTTGTTTGCGGGCCGTTGATCTTGCCTTTGGCTAGTCGCCGTAGCCGTTCGGGTTTTTCACATGCCACGCCCAGGCGCTTTCCACGATGGCGCGGATGTTTTGGTATTGGGGCTGCCAGCCGAGGGCGGTGCGGATTTTTTCCGAGGCGGCGATGAGACGCGGCGGGTCGCCGGCGCGGCGGGGTTTTTCGATGGCTTTGATGTCCCGGCCGGTGACTTGTTTGCAGGTCTCGATGACTTCGCGGACGGAAGTGCCTCCGCCGGTTCCAAGGTTGTAGAAATCGCTCTTCGGAGAACCGAGTGCGAGGATGTGGGCCTGCGCGAGGTCGAGGATATGGATGTAGTCGCGGATGCAGGTGCCGTCCGGCGTTTCGTAGTCGGTGCCGTAGATTTCGACATGGTCCTTCTGGCCGAGCGCGACCTTGAGGACATTCGGGATCAGGTGGGTCTCGATGCGGTGATCCTCGCCGAATTTCGCGGAGGCGCCGGCGGCGTTGAAGTAGCGCAGGGCAACGAATGACAGGCCGTGGATTTTTTCATACCAACGCAGGACGGTCTCGAACATGAGCTTCGACTCGCCGTAGGGGTTGATTGGCCGCTGGGGGAGAGTTTCATCCAGCGGCATGCGGTCGGGAATGCCGAAGGTCGCGCAGGTGGAGGAAAAAACGAATTTTTTCACGCCCGCTTCGACAGCCATGTCGAGGAGGTTGATGCCGGAGGCGACATTGTTGCGGAAATATTTCGAGGGATTGGTCATCGACTCGCCGACGAGGGCATTCGCGGCGAAATGCATGACGGCCTCGGGTTTCGCCT
The DNA here is from genome assembly GCA_049429585.1 of Terrimicrobiaceae bacterium. GTDB lineage: Bacteria > Verrucomicrobiota > Verrucomicrobiia > Chthoniobacterales > Terrimicrobiaceae > UBA967. The sequence continues at coordinate 1,923 of JBMTBF010000044.1, forward strand.
GTTCGAAGGCGTGGCGCAGGACCGAGCGGTCGGCGAGGTCGCCTTGGTAGAAGTCGGCACGGGGGTCGATCGCCTTGGCATGGCCCTCGCTGAGATTGTCGAACACCGCGACCTCGAAGCCGCGATTGAGAAGTTCCTCGACGCAAATACTGCCGATGTAGCCGGCGCCGCCGGTGACCAGGATTTTTTTCATTTCGCCGGGGAGCGTAGACCAAGTTGGCAGCGGCGGGCAATTTCAACCCGTGCGGGAGTTAACGCAGGGTGCGGCGGTAGATCCAGATGCTTTGCATGAGCGCGAAGCTCAGCATCGTGATCATCACAAACGACCCGCCGTAACTGACGAGTGGCAGCGGCAAGCCGGTGATCGGGGTCAGGGAAATCGTCATCCCCAGATTCATGAAAGTGTGGGTGAAAAGCAGCATGGTGATTCCGGTGGCCAGCAGGCGGCCGAGGTCGTCCTCCGCCTGCATTGCGATGCCAAGCATCAACAGAAACAAAATCGTGAACGCGCAAATCAGGATGAGACCGCCTAGGAATCCGTGCTGCTCGCCCATGACGGAAAAAACGAAGTCGTTGTGGACGATGGTATGCGGGAGGAAGCCGAGGGCGTTTTGGGAGTCCGGGGCCTTGTAGCCCTTTCCCACCCATCCGCCGGAGCCGATGGCGATCAGGGATTGTGTAATATTCCAACCATCGCCGAGCGGGTCGGCCTCGGGGTCGAGGAAGGTGGTGATGCGCGCGTATTGATAGGGCTTTAGCCCGAAGTGGACGACCAGCGGCACGAAAATCAACCCCACCACGAGCATGAGAATGAGCCAGCGTTTCGGCACATGCCCCACGAACAGCATCGAAAGGAAGACCGGGACCCACACGATGCAGGAGCCGAGGTCGGGCTGGATCAAAATCATCACCCACGGCGCGCCGATAATGGCTCCGCAGCAGAGGATGCGAAGCACGGTGGGCATCGTCCGGGTGTTGGAGAGAAACAACGCGAGCGTCATGATCCCGGCGATGATCGCGAGCTGGGAGGGTTGGAAGCTCATGGGCCCGAGGTCCAGCCAGCTGCGGGCGCCGAATCGTTTTTCCCCGAAAAACATCGTCGCCGTGAGGGTCACGAGGCTCAAGAGGTAGAGCGGAATCGCGCCGAATCGCACCCAGCGGTAGTCGAGCAGGGAGATCAGGAAAAACATCGGCGTGCAGACGAGAATCCAGGTGAGCTGGGATTTCGCAAAATCCTGGTCACGCATCCAAGTGGCGCTGTGGATGGCGTAGATGCCGAAGGCCAGCAGCGCCACCATCAGGCCGAAGAGCGGCCAGTTCATTCGCAGGAAATTTCGGAGGAGCGGGTGCATTCAGCCAATCGAGGGCACGGCGGCGAGCAAGGTTTTCGTGTAGTCGTTTTGAGGGTCATGGTAAATCGCCTCGGCGCTGGCAGACTCCACGATTTTTCCGTGGTGCATCACCAGCACATGGTCGCTGATGTGCTCCACCACCGCGAGGTCGTGGGCGATGAAAAGATAGGCGATGCCGAATTGCTCCTGAATATCCTGAAGCAAATTCACGATCTGGGCTTGAACGCTCACATCGAGCGCACTGACGGGCTCGTCGCACACGATGAATCGGGGTTCGACGGCGAGGGCGCGCGCGATACCGATGCGTTGGCGCTGGCCGCCGCTGAACTCATGCGGGTAGCGCCGCATCATGTCGGCACTCAACCCGACGAGATGGAGCAACTCCGCCACGCGATCCGTGCGGTCCGCGCGCGTCATTTCCGGGAAATGGATTTCCAAAGCCTCGGCCACGATCTCGCCGATGGTGAACCGGGGATTCAGCGAGCCGAAGGGATCCTGAAAAATCATCTGCATCTGGCGGCGCAGGGGGCGAAACTCGCGTTCCGAAAGCGGGAGGATCTCGCGGCCGTCGAACTTCACGCGGCCCGAGGTGGCGGGGATCAATTTCAGAATCGTGCGGCCAACCGTCGTCTTACCGCTACCGCTCTCGCCGACGAGGCCGACGGTTTTCCCCGCCTCGATGGTGAAGGAGACATTGTCCACCGCGCGGATGTCCCCGACTTTCCGGCGCATGACGCCTCCAAGCACGGGAAACCAGGTGCAAAGATTCTCAACCTCCAGCAAAGGCATGGCGGAAGATGGCACGGAGGCCGTGGTATGTCACCAGCGATCCGATCGGCGCGAAGAGTCTCGCGTGGGGGAGGGATTACTTGACGAGGCCGGCGGCGGCGAGCGTCTTGTAGGCCCCGTTTTTCGAAAGGGTTTTGAACGCGCGGGCGGTGGCCTTGACGGTGACGAATTTTTTCAGCTCGGGCACCCAGACGCGCTTGGTCTTGAGGTTCGGCTGGAAATAGCGAGGGGTCACGGCGGTGACATGCATGCCGATTCCGCCTTTCTTTTTGGCGAGACCGCGACGATGGATTTTCGATCCGCGAACGGGCTTGGCCCCGGTGATGCTGCACTTTCTAGACATAAGATGGACGGGTGAGATTAGGGAAAATCAATGCGGCGTCAACCCTTTCGGCGGAAATTTCTCGATTTGGAAATCCTCAGGTCCTTTGAAACCTGCTTCTTAGCCCTCTGCCAGTTCCTGCGCAGTCGCGTGGCGCTCGACATGGGCGCGGAGGCGGGCGTTCTGGGGTTTTTTCAGCTCAGGATCGTCGGCGAGGATTTCGCGGGCGGCGCGGCGGGCCTCGGTCATGATGTCGGCGTCGCGCACGAGGTCGCCCAAACCGAGGGGCGGCAGGCCGGTTTGCGCGGTGCCGAGGATATCGCCGGGGCCGCGGAGCCTCAGGTCGGCCTCGGCGATCTCGAAGCCGTCGTTCGTTTTTTCGAGGACCTGCAATTTCTCCAGTGCCGCGCCGGTGGCATCGTTCTGCAGAAGAACGCACCACGATTTTTGCGATCCGCGCCCGATGCGGCCGCGCAGTTGGTGGATTTGCGAGAGGCCGAAACGCCCGGCCTCCTCGATGAGCATGATCGTGGCGTTTGGAACATCGACGCCGACCTCGATGACGGTCGTGGAAACCAGCACGCTGGTCCTGCCCTCGCGGAACTCGCGCATCACGGACTCCTTCGCTTCGGCGTCGAGACGACCATGGACGAGGCCCACGGTGGAGGGCGCGAGAAGGCTCTTCCATTTTTCGAACTCCGCCGTGGCGGCCTTGAGTTCCAATTTCTCGGATTCCTCGACGAGCGGATAGACGATGTAGGCTTGGCGTCCTGCGGCGATCTCGCCGCGCAGGAATTCGATGATTGCCGGGAGTTTTGATTCATCGCGCAGGGCGGTGACGATCGCTCCCCGGCCGGCAGGGCGCTCGCGGATGATGGAAACATCCAGATCACCGTAGAGAGTTTGCGTGATCGTGCGGGGGATGGGCGTGGCGGTCATCACCAGCACATCGGGAGCGTCGGCCCGACCGATCAGGCGTGAGCGCTGGAGCACGCCGAATTTGTGCTGCTCATCGATCACGACAAGGCCGAGTTTTTCGAATTCCGCACCCTCGAAAAGAAGCGCGTGTGTGCCGACGACGAGCGGCGGAGCCGAGGATTTAGCCGGATTGAAAAGGTCGGCCTCGGAGGAGCCCTCCTGCCGCGAGGAAGTTCGCAAAACCACAGGAATCCCAAGTGGGTCGAGGATTCGGCGGAAGTTCAGGTAGTGCTGCTCGGCGAGGATTTGGGTGGGCGCCATCAGCGCGGCCTGCCAACCACTTTCGTGGGCTTGGATCATCGCGCGGAGGGCGACAAGGGTTTTGCCCGAGCCGACATCGCCCTGCAGGAGGCGGTTCATGCGGTGCGGCGAGGCCATGTCGGTGGCGATCTCGGCGATCACCTCGCACTGCGAGGGCGTGAGCTGGAACGGCAACGCGGCTTCGATTTTTTCCCAAATCCTCCCCGTTCCTGGACGCGACACGCCGCCCGAGTTTTTCGCCAGCGTGTGGCGCGAGCAGAGGACGATCTGGATGCCGAGAAACACATCGCGCACGAGTTGCCGCCGCGCCTCCTCGCACTCGGCGAAGTTTTCGGGAAAATGCACCGCGCGCCACACATCGGGCAGAATTTTTCCCTCGCCGCGCCACAGCGCCGGGATCGCGGAGAGGTCGGAGGATTCGAGCGCGCGGTGGATGAACTCCCGCAGCACCCGCGCGGGAATCCCGTCGCCCGCGGCGTGGATCGGAACGATGCGCTCGAAGTGGATCGAGGTGCCTTCCTCGATGACCTCGAACTCCGGATGCTCCATGGCGATTTGCTTCGAGCGCACGCGAGGTTTTCCAAAAACCACGAGACGGTCGCCCTGGCCGACCATGTTTTTCACCCAAGGCATATTGAACCAGCGGCACATCAACGGCCCGCTGAGCAGCCCGCCGCCTTCTTCCACGAGCCGCACCTCGAAAATCGCGCGTCCCCCGAAACGGCGGTAGCTGGTTTTTTCCACCATGCCACACAGGCACACCGGCGTGTCGGAGGCTTGGTCGGGAAACCGGTCGAACCGCGTGCGGTCCTCGTAACGGCGTGGAAAGTGGCGGAGCAAATCCTCGAGCGTGAGCAGCCCGAGGCGGCGCAGCGCGGGCTGGCGCGGACGCGGAATCCACTCGAGGGAGTCCAACGGCGTCTCCGGCGGGAGGAGCGTCATTCGGCGTGGCGGACCTCCAGCAAGCGGAGTTGCGGCTCCGAGCGGCCGTTCCAGTGGTTCCACTCGAGCGTGTAGGCGATGTCCCACGGCGGGCGCGGAAGGTCCTCGACGGGAGCGTTGAAAAACACGGCGGTCATCCGCTCGCGTCCCACGGAAAACTCCACGCGCAGGTGTTTTTCCTTCATCACGCGCGGAGCAGCGGCGGGCGTGACGGCGCGGGAATAAAACACCGGCTGGGGATTCGAGTTGCCGAATGGCTCGAGCAAATCCTGCGACTCCATAAGCGCATAATCAATCTCCCGAAGCGGCACCTCGCAGTCGAGATTCAGCCGGGGGACGAGCATTTCCTCGGTTGCCGCCCCGCGTGCGGCGGACTCGAACGCCTCGCGAAAGGCGGGGAAGGATTTTTCGTGGATTGAAATTCCTGCCGCCATTTCGTGGCCGCCGAATTTTTCCAAATGCTCGGAGCAATCGCGCAGCAGACCGACGAGCGACAATCCCTCGATGCCGCGTCCACTCCCCTTGCCCGCTCCATTTTCATCGAAGCCCACAACAAAAGTCGGCCGGTGGTGGCGGCGCATGAGGCGCGAGGCGACGACGCCGAGGACTCCGATGTGCCAATCGCGGCTGCCGGCGACGATCGAGACATCACTGCCGGCTTGGAAATTTTTATCCACCCACTCCTCGGCCTCCTTCACCACATGGCGCTCCACGCCTTGGCGCTCCCGATTGTGGGCATCGAGCCCAGCGGCGAGGCGGTCTGCCTCGCGGAAATCCTCGGTGAGCAACAACGCCAAAGCCTCGGAGGCGGGTCCGAGCCGTCCGGCGGCATTGATGCGCGGGCCCATGCGGAAGCCGACATCGCCCACGCGGATCGGCGCTCCCACCCCTGAGACCTGCTTGAGCGCGGCGAGGCCGGGCCAGCGCGTGTTTTCCATCTGCCGCAGACCGTGGCTCACAAAAATCCGGTTCTCATCCACCAGCGGCACGATGTCGGCAATCGTCGCCAGCGCGACGAGGTCGAGATATTCGCGAAGGTCCACGCCCTCCACGCGCGAGGCCTTTAGAAGGGCGTGCGCGAGCTTGAAGACGACCCCGGCGCTGCAGAGGTAGTGAAAATCAGGGCCGAGTTTGGGATTCACCAGCGCCGCACAATCGGGGCGCTCAGGGCCAGGCTCGTGGTGGTCGAGAACGACGACATCGACACCGCGGGAGCGCAGGCGCGCGATTTCTTTCACCGAAGTCGTGCCGCAATCCACCGCGATGAGCAGGCTGGGATTGTGGAGTTCGAGGCAACGATCCACCCCCGCCTCGCTGAGGCCGTAGCCCTCCTCCGCGCGCAGGGGCAGAAAGCATGGCGCCTCCGCGCCGTAGGCTTTCAAAACCCGAGCGAGGATTGCTAGCGAGGTGATGCCATCGACATCGTAGTCGCCGTAAAGCGCGATGCGTTCCTTCCCGCGCAGGGCAGCAAGAATCCTCGCCGTCGCGGCCTCCATTTCCGGCAAATCCTCGGGCGCAGAGAGCGAGCGCAGGCGCGGGTGGAGCTGGGCCTCGGCACTTGCGGGATCGCCAAACCCTCGCCGCACGAGCATGTCGGCGATGAAGCGTGGCACACCCAGCTCGGAGCGGATTTTCGAGACCGCCCCGGGATTCGCCTCCGAGGGAAAAATCCAGCGACGGCGCATGGGCTTAGGCGGCGAGGCGGCTGGAACGGCCGGGCAAGCGCGAGTAGAGGCGGTCGAGGGCCTTGGCGGTGGATGCCCACGAAAAATCCAGCGCGCGGTTGCGCTCCACCAGCAGGCTCTTGGTGGCGGGCAAAAGCTCGCCGGCGCGGAGCATCGCGTCGATCAACGCCTCCACCGAATGACGATAGTAAACGAGTCCATTCCCCTGACCCGTCACAGGGTCGAAATCCCGCACGAGTTCGTGGAGCCCCGCGCCTTGTTCGACGACGGGCACGATCCCCGCGCGCAGCGCCAAACGGAAGAAGACACAGCCCGGCTCGAGCGCTCCCGGGACCACGATGAAGTCGGCGGCTTGAAGAAGGCGTTCCTGCTCGGCGGGGGTCGGTTCGGGAAAGTGCACCATCCCCCCCGCGCGGCGGCGGAGGGCGATTTGGATTGCTTGCCTTTGCGATTCGGGGGCGGCGCCAACGAGCGCGACCAAAAACTCGCCCATCGGTAAACGCGACAGCGCCTCGCACAAATGGCCCAAGCCGTCCTCGCCGGTCGAGCCCGCGTGGGCCACAAATACGGCGCGCGCGTTTTTGCCGGTGGACTTGAATAGCGCCTCGCGCGCGGCGGTTTTTTCCTTCGCCGATTGGGCGGCGGGCGCCGGCAGGTCGACCCCTGGCGCGATGCCTTCGAGTTTCGCGGCGTTTTGGCGCAGGAGATTTTCGAGTCCGCAACCGTGCTCAGGCGTTTGCATCGCTGCCAGATTGAGCGCGCCGGGGAGAACGACCGAATTCGCACAGGCGATACCTGCCTTGAGGAAATTCATGCTCCCGTAGAACTCAAGCACATTCGGGAACCATTCGCCGGACAGGTTCGTGAGCGCGAAATCGTGACTCCAGAAATGTCCTTGGTATTCGAGGCTCACCGGCGAGAGGACGGTCGGAATTT
>JBMTBF010000045.1:0-9111 GCA_049429585.1 Terrimicrobiaceae bacterium
CGCCGCCGTGCAAGGCCAGCCGGCCGATGTCGGGGGATACTACCTGCCCGACGACAAGAAAGCCGACGCTGCCCTTCGACCCAGCGCGACCTTCAACCAAATCCTCGCGACACTCTGAATTCAATAAATTCTCCCGATCGGGAAAATTCATCTCAAAACCAGCGAATCCAGAGCTTTTATTCCCGATCGGGATAAAACTTGTTGCAATCCTTCATTTTTCCGCTCATGTCGGGGGAACGATGACTGCCCAATATCTCGGAAAAATGATTCGCGAGCGACGTAAGCATCTTGGCATGAAACAAGCCGAGCTTGCCTTGGTTTCCAACACGGGTTTGCGATTTATCAGCGAACTGGAAAACGGCAAGGAAACCTGCCAACTCGGACGCACCTTGAAGGTTTTAGAGCATCTGGGATTGAAAACGGTCATCGAGCCACGCGAGAAATAATATGGCCCACCGCGTGTTGGATGTTTTTTTGGGGAAATCTCTGGCGGGTCACTTGGAGCAAGATGCCACGGGATCCATGCGGTTTGAATATGCCGCTGACTGGCTGGAATCGCCCCACGCATATCCTCTGTCGGCCTCCCTCCCGTTGCAGCCGGGAAAATTCCACCGAAACAAAACCCGGCCGTTTTTTGCGGGAGTTTTGCCTGAGGATCAAATTCGGCGAATAGTGGCCGGAACTCTTGGTGTCAGCGAAAGAAATGACTTCGCTCTCTTGGAAAAAATCGGAGCGGAATGTGCGGGGGCCGTTGCCGTCCTTCGCGCCGGCGAGGTTCCAGTCGGGGAAAACCCTGTTTACCGCGAAATTGAAAATCGGCATTTGGAGAAAATGTTGACCTCTCTACCTCAGCACCCCTTGCTGACAGGTGAAAAAAACGCCCGCCTTTCCTTGGCCGGGGCCCAGGGAAAACTCGCGTTGAAAATCGAGGCCGGGCGTTATTTTCTCCCGCTCGAAGGTTCTCCCAGCACGCACATCCTCAAGCCCGAAAACCCGCGGTTTCCGGGCTTAGTCGAAAACGAGTTTTTCTGCATGCGCTTGGCAGAACGCGTCGGGCTTGAAACCGCGCATGTCGAAACCGGCACGGCGGCAAATACGCGATTCCTGCAAATCTCACGCTTCGACCGTCGAACCGGAGCCGATTCACGGGTCGAACGAATCCACCAGGAGGACTTTTGCCAAGCGCTCGGAATCACGCCGGAACGAAAATACGAACAAGAGGGCGGCCCGAATCTCAAACAGTGCTTTGACCTCGTGCGCTCGTCGTGCTCCGTGCCCGGCCCTGACATCCTTCGCCTGTTCGACGCCGTGATTTTCAATGCCCTCATCGGCAATTGCGATGCTCATGGCAAAAATTTCTCCCTCTTGCGCATGGACGGAACAATCCGGCTTGCCCCACTCTATGACTTGGTTTGCACACGCGCCTACCCGTCCCTGTCTGCAGAGATGGCTATGAAAATCGGAGGTAATAGGAATCCCCTGAAACTGACCTCCGAAAACTGGGTCGATTTTTTCAAGCATGCAGGAATCACTTCTTCCCAGGCCCGCCAAAGAGCGCAGGGCTTTTGCTTGAGCGTTGCGGAGTCCTCTCAATCTCTCTGCCGGGAAAACTGCCCGGGGGCCGATGCCGTAGGCCAAATCGTCCGCGAGTCATGCGCGCGATTTTCAGCTGTGAAATGGTGAATAAATTTGGGGTCACGCAAATCGACCCCGCTCACTTCGGCCAGAGGAAATAGACATAGCCGCAATACGCCGCGAAAAGCGCCGCGCCTTCGGCCCGCGTGACACGAAGCCCGGTCCATAACATGGGCACGAGCGCCGCGGCGAAGGCGACCATCGTCCAAAGGTCGAAATGGCGAATGTCCGGCGCGGAAAGCGGCGCAACCAGCGAAGCAATGCCGAGGATTCCGAGGATGTTGAAGATGTTCGAGCCGATGACATTTCCCAGAGCGATGTCGGGTTCCTTTTTGATGGCCGCCACAATCGAGGCGGCCAACTCCGGCACACTCGTTCCCGCCGCGACGATGGTGAGGCCGATCACCGCCTCGCTCACGCCAAAGGACCTCGCAAGCGCGACCGAGTTGTCAGTCAGCAACCTGGCTCCGACGACCAGAATTCCCAAACCGGCAAGAATGAAAAGCCCGTCGAGCATTACCGAGCCCGACCGCGCGGGAACACCTTCCGCGAACTCCTCCTCCACTGCCTTGGTGGCCGTTCGACGCGCCAACCAGATATTTCCGGCAATATAGACAATCAACCCGCCGAACAGGAGCGCCCCCTCCAAGCGCCCGACCGAACCATCCCACAACAGCGCCACCATGGCCAAACTGATGGCCACCATGATCGGGGCATCGATTTTGATGAGTTGGAACTGCACTTTCATCGGGGAAAGCAGCGCCGTGAGGCCGAGGATGACCCCGATATTGAAGATATTCGAGCCAACCACATTTCCCGCCGCCAAGTCCCCGCGACCCGCCAAGGAGGCCTTCACGCTCACCATCACCTCCGGCATACTTGTTCCCATAGCCACCACGGTAAGACCCACCACCAAGGGCGTGAGCCCCAACCGAAGCGCCAGCGACGCACTTCCACGCACCAGACCCTCCGCTCCCAAATAAAGAAGAACGAGGGACACAACAATCCACAGCCAATAGGTCAACATGCGCGCGGTTTCTAGCCGTCACGCCACAGGACTCAAGCCAAACCCGCCGCTCTGCCAAAACCTCGAAGGAATGCTTTGCAGGGCGCGTCTTCTTGCCTCTATAAACAACTTCACATGTCGAAGACGACCGCACCCGTCACCGATTCCGATTATCTTAAAGCCTACCGCGTGATGCTTCTCTCGCGTGTGTTGGAGGAAAAACTCGCGAGCCTTTACCGCGCCGGCATGATTAAGGGCGGAGTTTTTCTCGGCCGTGGCCAAGAGGCGCTTAGCACCGCCACAGGCATCCATCTCCGCAAGGGCGATATTTTCGCCCCGCTCATCCGCGATCAGGCCGGGCGTCTGGCTTTTGGCGACACGGTTCTCGACACCCTCCGCACCTACCTCGGCTCGCAACTCGGCTCGATGCGTGGCCGCGATGGCAACATCCACCGCGGCCGTCCGCGCGATGGTTACTACGCGATGATCAGCCACCTCGGCGCCATGGTTCCGGCGGTCGCGGGGGGACTCCTCGCCCGCCGTCTGCGCGGCGAAACCGGCGTCGTCGGCGCGACCTGCCTCGGCGATGGCGGCACTTCCACCGGCGCTTTTCACGAGGGCCTGAATGCCGCCGCCGTGGACAAGCTCCCGCTCGTCGTCGTGGTCGCCAACAACCAGTATGCCTACTCGACGCCGAACTCTCGCCAATATGCCTGCGCCGACCTGCTCGACAAGGCCGCCGGCTATGGAGTCGCTGGTCACAAGGCCGATGGCACCAGTTTGCTCGATTGCCTCCAGACGCTCCGCAAAGCCGTCCAATCCGCGCGCGAAGGCGGTGGCCCGCAACTCGTCGTCGCCAGCCTCCTGCGCCTGGTCGGCCACGGCGAGCACGATGATTTTTCGTATTTGGACAAGAGTTTGAAAAAATCTGCTGTTGGCGAGGACTGCCTGCTGCTCGCTGAAAAACACATCATCGACCAAGGTTGGAAGACTGCCGAGGAACTCGCCGCCTGGCGCCGTGAAGCCGAGCAGGAGGTCAACACCACAGCCGACCGCGTGCGCCGCGAACCTTCGCCCGACGCCGAGGAGGATGACTGGGCTGCGCTCTCGCGTGCCGAATACCGGGAGCAATTCGCCGCCGTATGATCACCTACCTCGAAGCCATCCGTCTGGCGCAACAAAAGGCGCTCGCCACCGACCCGCGCGTCTTTCTTTACGGGCAGGACATCGGAACCTTCGGCGGCGCGTTCAAGGCCACCAAAAACCTCGCCGCCGAATTCCCCGGCCGCGTGCTCGATGCCCCTCTCAGTGAGGACGCCATCGTGGGCATGGCGATCGGCGCCGCCATCGAGGGGGCACGGCCAATCGTGGAAATGCAGTTCGCTGATTTCTCGACCTGCGGCCTCAACCAAATCGTCAACCACGCCGGAACGCTCTTTTACCGAACCGGAGTCCCCTGCCCCATCGTCGTGCGCCTGCCCTCTGGCGGCACTTCCGGAGGCGGCCCGTTCCACAGCCAAAGCCTCGAAGCCATCTACGCGCACTGGCCCGGCCTTGTGGTCGTCACACCCGCCACCGTCGAGGATGCCTACACGATGCTTCTCGAGGCGGTTGCCATCGATGACCCGGTGGTCTTCTGCGAGCACAAGTTTCTCTACTACCATCTGAAGGCCGAGAGCCTCCCCGAGTCCTCCCTGCCGATTGGCAAAGCCCGCATCGCCCTCACGGGACGCGACGCCACCATTGTCACCCATGGCGCGATGCTCCATGAGTCCCTCGCCGCCGCGACCGAACTCGCCGAAGACGGCTACCACCTCGAAGTCGTCGACCTCCGCAGCGTCAAACCCCTCGACACCGACACCGTTCTCGCCTCCGTGGCGCGCACCGGCCGCCTGCTCGTCGTGAGCGAGGAATGGCCTTGGGGCGGCGTCTCGGCGGAAGTCATTTCCCGCGTCACCACCGAGGGCTTCGGCCTCCTTGACGCCGCGCCGATGCGCGTGAACGCGAAGGACACACCTGTCCCCTACCACCCCGATCTCTGGTCGGTCCACCGCCCGACCGCCTCCACCATCGCCGCCGCCGCGCGGCGCCTACTCGACCTCTGACCATGGCCAAAGTTCCCATTCAAATGCCCCAACTCGGTGAATCCATCGCCGAGGCGACCATCGTTCGGATTCTTTTCAACGCCGGAGACACCGTTCAGGCCGACACCGACTTGATCGAGGTGGAAACCAACAAGGCCGTCATGGCCGTCACCGCCCCGTGTTCGGGAACGATCCAGGAACTGACCGCTGAAATCGGAACCAGCTACCCCGTCGGAGCCATCCTCGGCCAAATTGAAATCAGCGCCGAGGAGGCCAAGCGCCTTGGCCTCGACGAAGACGAAAAACCAGGTCGCAAGCCCGTCAAAAAGCGTGTCGAAAACCACGCACCGCCACCGCAAAAAGTCGAACCCACCGTTCCCGGCGGCCTTCCCGTGCCCGCCCACGCGGGCGGCGTCACCTACATGTCCCCCCGCATGAAGGCCCGCATGGTCGAACTCGGCCTCCGCGCCTCCGACCTCTCGGGAATTGCGGGCAGCGGCGCCGGCGGACGCGTCACCATCGAAGACCTCGAGCGCTTCATGGAAAGCATCGAGAAAAACAAGATCACGCCCGCCTCTCCGATGCGAAAGGCTGTAGCCGACGCGATGATCCGCAGTTGCACCCGTCCGCTCGCAACCGTCGGCACTCCGATCCAACTCGACAAACTCCTTGCCCACCGGAAATCCCACCCCGCCAAGCCCGGCCCTGCTCTTTACGCCCTGCGCGCCTTGGCTCTTGCTCTCGCTGAAAACAGCGCCCCGGCTGGACGCCTCATCGGCGACAGCATCGTCCATCCCCCTTCGGTGGATATCGGTTTCGCCGTCGAGGCGGAGGATGGCGTGCTCGTGCCTGTGATCCGCAATGCGGACCAATACCCCCTTGGCGACCTCGCCTCGCGCTACCACCGTCTTGTGGAACTTGCGCGCCAGCGCCGTCTCGGACCTTCGGACACCGGAAATTCCATCGCGACCGTGACGAACTACGGCACCTTCGGGCTCACCTTCGCCACGCCGATTCCTTTGCCTGAGCAAACCCTCGTTCTCGGCATGGGGGTCGGCCGCACGGTTCCCAACTGGAACCCGGAAACCCGCGAATTCGCGCCTGTCGTCGAAGCGATGTTCACCCTGAGTTTCGACCACCGCGTGCTCGACGGCGGCGCGGCCGGCCGCTTGCTGAAGCGCATCGACGAACTTTTGAACAATCCCGAATCGCTTTAAGGGACACCAGGTTTTTCGACCCAGTCCTCCGGCTTCGCGCTCAGCTTGTCGAACCCCCCGGAAGCCACGCGCACCGGGCCGTTCGATCCCGCGACAACGATAAATCGTCCATTCGGCCGGGGTGGAAATTGCGACCCGGGTTCCGGCGGGCTGAACGAGGTTTTGCCAACGACGACCGCCGTGATGAGTTTGCCGTTTGCATCCTTGAGCGAAACCAGCGTTCCTGTTCCCGCCGCTTGCCCCACGGGCTCAAGAAGCTCAAAGGAGGCGAACTGGGAAGCCTCGGCGGCGACATTTTCCCGGGACTCAAAGCCGTGGAGGCGTTGAACAAGCTCCCCGATCGCAGCGAGGGTCGCGGGCTGATTGCCCGACTCGGCCACGACCCAGCCCGCCGGGGTTTTTCGCAGCGTGACGGCCGACTCATTGGTCTTCACCAAAACCTCGGCGACCGAGTTCGGATCGAATTCCGGAATTAACCGGCGACGCTCCTCGGCCTCACGCAGGATTTCCTGGCGCTCGAGGATTTTCAGCCAGACCCCCAGACCGATCAGGGTCACGGAGACGAGAAGAAGAAAGCCGCGGATGTTCATGGGCTCTCAGCCGAATTTCACAAACTCGCGGAGAAACTGACCCCAAAGGAAAAACCAGCCGCGCACCGAGTAGCGGATGAGCTCCTGGCCGTCGCGGGCAAGGATGCCACGGGCGATGTTGTGCTCGAGTTGGAGGCGAAGGTCTTTTTCGAACTCGGGACGAAGCTCGTGGAGTTGTCTCTCGGCGAGATCGGCATCCGCGAGGTTGGATTTTTCGAGAAAGCTCTGGTGCTCGGAGGCAAGCTCCTCCGCCGCCAAATCCTCGTCCACACGATTTGCAACCATGTTCGGCAGCAGGTGCATGCCGTAGGAGAAGGGGTAGTTCCAGGTCATGAAAATCCGACCGTCCTCCGCGCGCGAGGAGAAGGTCACATAGAAAAATGACATCGCGCCTTGCTCGACGATGCAGATCGAGGCAGCCGTGCGCCGCTCAGCGCTGTAAAGGAGGCGGTAGAACTGCCGCATCCCGTCGTGGCTCCAATCGACATCGTCGGAATGCTCGAACCCGATCGCCTCCAATTCCTCGGAAAGATCGCCGAAGCCGGGGAATCGGCTCGCGGGAGGCGGCGGGGATTTTTCCAGCGGACGATGGAGCGGAAGTCTCAAACGCCGCACGCGGGTGAGGATTTCCAGCCACGGGAGCAGGAACCAGGTGGAGGCAAAGACGACGCCCAATAGCGCACTGCCGCCCAGCAACCAACCCGCGAGGAACGAGGTGAAAACCAATCCCAGTGTGCCGATACGGAAGGCCGCCTGGTTTTGCACCGAGCGAAAGGCGAATGAAAGCACCCCAACACCGAGAACGACTAGAATCTCGGAAGTCATAGAATCGAGTGCTCCTTCAAGAATCGCTCCAACTGCGCGATATCAAAATCCGGCAACACCGAGCCATCGGGCATTTCCAGTGTTGGAGCGAGGCTTTGGCCGGAAATCTGCCGCATGCGATCAAAAGCTCCCGGCTCCGAAAAAACATCGATCTCGCGAAAAGCCAATCCGCGAGCCTTGAGCCATGCCACAGCCTCCACGCACCAAGGGCATCCAGGTTTCACAAAAAGATTCATCGAGGCGTGGAAAGTTCCGCCGATGCCGGGGTTCGTCAAGCAGTTCCTTTCAATGAATTTCCACCGGACACTTCGGCATCGCGCGGAGGAACGAGCGTCCGTAGGGCTTCGAAAGGATGCGGCTGTCGAGGATCACAATCGTGCCGGTGTCGGACTTGCTGCGGATCAAGCGGCCGACGCCTTGCCGCAGTTTGAGGATCGCCTCGGGCAGCGAATAGCTCTCGAATGCTCGCCCGCCCTCGGCCTCGATCGCCTCCAGCCGCGCCTCGGTGAGCGGGTGGTCGGGCGTGGCAAAGGGCAACCGCGTGATGATCACATTCGAGAGCGCCTCGCCGGGCACATCCACGCCGGTCCAAAAACTCGACACACCGAAGAGAACGCTGTGCGGGTTTTCCTTGAACTCGGCGACCATGCGTTGCGTCGGCATGCCGCCGCCTTGCACGAGCAACTGCCAGCCTTTCTTTTCAAAATCCGCCTCCACGATTTCCGCCACCGAGCGCATCGTCTGGTAACTCGTAAAAAGCACGAACGCCCTCGCCTGGCTCTTCCCGGTGAAATGCGAAATCCACTTTGCCAGCGCGGACTCGTATTCGGGCGACTTCGGCTCCGGCATTTTCTCCACGAGATGGAGAGACATCTGCCGCTCGTAGTCGAACGGGCTTCCGATCTGCAACGCCGTCACATCCTCGGCGCCGACGCGGTTGCGGAAATAAGATAAATCCGGTGTCCCAATCGAGAGCGTCGCACTGGTCAGCACCGTGCAGGCCCCCTCGCGGAACAGCAATCGCCGCAAAGCATCGGCCAGATTCACCGGCGCGGCACGCAGCGTGCAGAACTGCTCGGCGCGCCCGTATTGCTCGACCCAGTAAACCTGTCCCGGATCCTCCAGCTCCAAAAAATCCACAATCCCCGCGCGTGCCTCGCGCAACTTGCGGGCGGCATCCTGCAATTCGGCAACTTGCGTTTCGTCCTGGCACTTGCCGGCCTCGATGCCGATCAACTCGCCGAGTCGCGCGAGCGCACCGCAAACCTCGCCGCCATCGGCCAAGCCGGCCTCGCGAATCCGGAATTCCCGGCCTCTCTTGAATTCACACTTCGCCGCGACCTGGCTGAAAAAACCATCCGCCACCGGCAAAACATCCGACACCGCGCGGCAGGCGGGGCCGTTTTTCAAAATCTGGAAGAGACCTTTTTTGCTCCGGGGATTGTAGAGCCGCTGAATCGCGCGCCTCAGGCCGAGCTGCGAAAGCTCCATCCCGATGTGACGCGCGGCGACCTCCTCCATCGTGTGGGCCTCGTCAAAAACCACAAAGTCGTTCGCAAAAAGCAGGCCGCCCGTGCGGTTCTCGGCATCCTCCACTCCGTTCAGAAGCGTGAAGAAGAGCGCGTGGTTGAGCACCACCATCCGCGCGTTCGCCACGCGGCGGCGGAGCGATTGGTAGTAACATCCACTCGCCGGCCCGCAGGTCTTCGGCGTGCAAAGATGCTGCTCGCTCCGCACCTCCTCCCACACCGCCG
>JBMTBF010000046.1:0-8885 GCA_049429585.1 Terrimicrobiaceae bacterium
ACCTCGCCGATCTTGTGGATCATGCCGGTGTAGAAAAGGATTCGCTCGGTGAGGGTCGTCTTGCCGGCATCGATGTGTGCGGCGATGCCGATATTGCGTGTGCGCTCAAGAGGGAAGGCGCGGTTGGGGGAGTTCGGGTTCGAGGTGTCGATCGTGGCTGCCATGGTGTTTTGTGTTTCTTTTAAAAAATCGGGAGTCGGGGATAAAAAAGAGGGCGGTTTTTCCTGTGGGGAAAAAACCGCCCGCTTTGGAGATTCATTCTACCAGCGGAAATGCGCGAAGGCGCGGTTGGCCTGCGCCATCTTGTGCATGTCGTCGCGCTTTTTGATCGCGTTGCCTTGTCCGGCGGCGGCGTCCTTCAGTTCATAGGCGAGGGCATTTTCCATGGGAACACCCTTGCGTCCATTAGCGAAATTGACGAGCCAGCGCATGGCGAGGGAGACCTGCCGGGCGGCGGGAACTTCCATTGGCACCTGGTAGGTGGCACCGCCAACGCGGCGGGACTTCACCTCGAGGCGGGGCTTCACATTCTCAAGGGCCTTGTTGAGGGTCTCCAGAGGATCGATGGTATCGGTGCCCTCGCGGGTTTTCTCGATTGCGGTGTAAACGATGCGCTCGGCGGTCGATTTCTTGCCAGCGCGCATGACGGTGCTGATGAGGCTGGCGACGACCGGACTCGCGTAGCGGGAGTCCTTTTTGACTTCTTTATGAATAACTCTGCGGCGGCGTGACATGGTGAGTGGGAGTTCTGTTGATTATTTCTTTTTGCCCTTGGCGCCTTTGTCTTCTTGGCCGGGCTTCGGACGCTTGGCTCCGTATTTCGAACGACCGCGACGGCGGCCGTCAACCCCGAGGCTGTCGAGGGTTCCGCGCACGATGTGGTAACGAACGCCGGGAAGGTCTTTCACCTTGCCGCCGCGAACGAGGACGATCGAGTGCTCCTGGAGGTTGTGGCCCTCGCCGGGAATGTAGGCGATAACTTCCTGTCCGTTTGTGAGTCGAACTTTTGCGACCTTGCGGAGAGCGGAGTTGGGCTTTTTGGGCGTGCGGGTCATGACCTGCACGCAGACGCCGCGGCGTTGCGGGCAATTCGCCAGCGCGGGCGACTTCGACTTGACCTTGATTTTCTGGCGTCCTTTGCGGACGAGCTGGTTGATGGTTGGCATTCTCGAATCGTTTTCTAACTCGCGGGACGTGGCGGAAATGCGGCTTCGGCATTTCCCCGACACCTTGCGGGAGGGTGGAGACTAGGGATCGATCCCGGTCTTGCAAGCGAAAAAACCGAAATTTTCCCGCCTGCGGAGATCGGGGTTTTCAGGCCTTGAGCTCCTCCCCGGTTTGGGCGTTGGCGATGACGAATTTCTCCTGGTGAAAGGTTGGGTCGGCGCGGAAAACCAAGCGGCCGGCGTAGCGGCGCTCGATGTCTATGAGGTGGTCCTCGTCGTCCGTGCGGAGGCGGTTCAGCAGGTCGGGATGAACGGTAACGCGGATCTCATGGATGCTCTCCTGGTATTTCCGCATGACGGAGTGGAGGGCGCGTTGGAGTTCCACGCTCATGGTCATCGGGCTCTTGATCACACCCTTGCCGGAGCAGTGCGGGCAGGGGATGAAGAGCGTGCTGGCCAGCGATTCATTCGCGCGCTGGCGGGTCATTTCCATGAGGCCGAGCTGGGAGATCGGGAGCACATGCGTGCGGGCCTTGTCGCGCTTGAGGCGTTCCTTGATGCGCTGATAGACGGCCTGCTGGTCCTTGCGGTTCTTCATGTCGATGAAGTCCGCGACGATGAGTCCGCCGATGTTGCGGAGGCGGAGCTGGCGGGCGATTTCCTCGGCGGCCTCGAGGTTCGTCTGAAGGATGGTTTTTTCCATGTCCTTGGCACCTTTGTTCCGGCCGGTGTTCACATCGACGGCGATCATGGCCTCGGTTTCATCAATGACGATATAGCCACCGCAGGGGAGCCAGACCTGGCGGTGGAAGGCCGCGTCGATCTGAGCCTTCACACCGAAGCATTCGAAGATCGGCTGCGCGCCGGTGTAGTGCTGGATGGATTTTTTTGCGCGTTTCGAAATGTGGCCCACGATTTCCTGCATTCGCTCGGCCGATTTCGCGTCATCAATGATCACGGCGTCCACCTCGTCGGTCAGAAAATCGCGCACGGTGCGCTCGACGAGATCAGGCTCCTCGAACAGGCATGCGGGTGCCTGCTTTTCCTCCATGCCTTTCTGGACCTGCGCCCATTGCTCAAGGAGCAGGCTGAGATCGCGCACGAAGTAGCGCGCGCGCTGGCCGGCGCCGACGGTTCGCATGATGACGCCCATTCCCTCCGGAACATCGAGCTCGCGGAGAATCTTGCGGAGGCGGTCGCGCTCCTTGGGGTCCTCGATCTTGCGCGAGATGCCGAACTGGTCGTTGAACGGCATCAAAACGAGATAGCGTCCGGCGAGGCTGATGTCGGTGGTGATGCGCGGGCCCTTGTTGCTGATCGGGCCTTTTTTCACCTGCACCAAAACATCGGAGCCGACGGGATAGATGTTCGGAACATCCTTGTGGGTGATACGCGGGGCCTTCTTTTTATTTCCGCCTTCGCGGTTGATCGTTTCGATGCCGCTGTCGAGCGCGGCGGGGATGGCATCCCAGAATTGGAGAAACGCATTTTTTTCGAATCCGATGTCCACGAACATCGCCTTGATGCCCGGCTCGATGTTGCGGACTTTGCCTTTGTAAATGCTGCCGACGATATTCCGGTCGGTCTCGCGTTCGATGGTGTATTCCTCGAGCCGGTTGTTCTCAAGAAGCGCGACGCGTTTCTCGAGTTTCTCGCAGCTGACGATGAGTTTGATGCCTGTTTTTTTCTTCAGGCCTAAAAGTCTTTTGACGGCTTCTACTAGCATGGGCTTTTCAGATTTGGGTGTTGAAGTTTTGGCCGGCGCAGGAGCGGCGGCCGCTTGGGTGGAAGTGGGTGTGTCCTGAGACGGGGGTTGAGAGTGGGATCGGCGTCCGCGACCACGGCGACCACGGCGGTTGCGCCGGCGCGGAGAATCGATGGAAGCAGCCGCGGCTTCGGCAGGAGCGGGTTCGTCGAGGGCGGGAGGAGGCGGACTATCCTTTGGAGGCTGGTGTGCTGCCGCAGTGGTTTCGACGGCGGAAGGCTCGGAAGAGGTTGGCTCATCGGTTTTCTTTCTTCGCGGGCTTCTTCTCCTGCGGCTTGTCTTTTTTTCCTCCGAGGAAGTTGAAGAGGTTTCCGATGGGATTGGATTTGGGTTTGGCGGCGCCTGGCTGGGCTCCGGCGGTGGTTGGTTGGGCTTTTTCGACACGGGGTTGGGTTTTGTTTTGCACGCGGCCGGCCTCGTCGGCATCGGCGCGCACGGTTGGTTCGGCGGCGGGGCGGTTTTCCTGGCCAGTGGCCGAGGGGCTCTCGGCGGTCTCGCCGTCGTCGAAGAGTTTGTTGGCGGCGGCGACTTCGCGGCCGAAGTCGACACTCTCGGTGAAAAGGAAATTGCCTTTTGCAGGCTCCAGCGCGGCGAGTTGGATGTCCTCCTTGCCGCTTTTGTATTTCTGGATTCCATCGAGAATTTTAGCCGCGATCGGGGCGGAGACGCCGCCGCCGGATTTTGCGCCTTGGACGAAAACCACAACGACATACTCGGGGTTTTCGAAGGGGGCGAAGGAAATGAACCAAGTGTGGTTGTCCTTGATGCCGGAGCGCCAGAACTGCGCAGTGCCGGTTTTTCCGGCGGTGGGCATTTCGGAATTTTTCGCGCGTCCGGCGGTGCCGCCGCCCTCGTTTACTACGCTCCACATTCCTTGGCGGACATGGTCGATCTGCGCCGGGGTGAGGCCGGAATCTGTGAGGAGATTCGAGCGAACCCGAGGAGGGTCTTGTTGAACCACCTTGCCGTCCTGGGAGACGATGCGGTCGATGAGGCGGGGGTAGTAGACCGTGCCGCCATTGGCGAGCGCGGCGGTGACGACCGCCATCTGGAGCGGCGAGGCGAGGACATCGCCCTGGCCGATGGCGGTGTTCGCGGTGAGGCCGTTCGACCATCGCGCACGGGGATTCACGGAGTTCAGCCATTCGGGACCGGGGAGCACACCGGGAGACTCGCCGGAAATGGGCAGGCCGGATTTTTGGCCGAGTCCGAGCATGTTGCCCATGGCGACGATTTGCTCGATGCCCGCGACATTTCCGAATTGGTAGAAATAGGCGTTGCAGGAGACCTTGATGGCGTCTTCGAGGGAGAGTTTGCCGTGGGTGCGTTTTTTTTCCGCGATCCAGCAGCGCATGTATTTGTCGCCGTATTGAACGCCGCCGTAGCAGGCGAAGGACTTGTCCTCGAGACCCGCACGCATTCCGGCGAGAGCAATGGGAATTTTGTAGGTCGACCCTGGCGCATAGGCGCTGATGGCGCGGTTGACCATGGGGTTCGTCTCGTCCTTGTTGATCGCATTCCAATCGGTGGCGGAGATCGAGGGGATGAAAACATTCGGGTCGTAGGAGGGAACGGAGGCCATGGCGAGGATGTCGCCGTTGCGCGGATCGAGCACCACGGCGGCGCCGCGGCCGACGACGCGCAGGGCCTGCTCGGCGATCGCTTGGATTTTCGCGTCGATTGTGAGATGGACATTGTTGCCTTGGACGGGTTCCCGTCGGCCCGTCTCGCCTTCGATGACGCCCTTGGCGTTGCGGCGGAGCATGCGGGCGCCGGGTTTGCCCTTGAGGTATTCATTCATCGAAAGCTCGATCTGGGCCTTCCCCTCGACATCGGGCTCGTAGAAATTGAACGACCGCAGGTCGGGAAGTTTGTCCAGATCGCGCGGGGCGCCGACATAGCCAAGGATGTGGGCGGCCATCGAGCCGTAGACATACCAGCGCACGGGTTTGACGCTCACATTCACGCCGGCGAGCCCGAGGTTTTTTTCGGAAAAGAGGGCCATCTCGTCGAAGTTCAGGTCCTGCCGGTAGTTGTAGGGAACCTCGCGATTGGTGCGGTAGTGCATTTGTAGGGCACTTGCGCTGTAATCCTTCGCAACGCCGAGCTCCTCGAGACGCGGGATGACGGTTTCGGAAACGATTTTCACGACATCGGCCTCCTTGAGGTCTCGCGGCATGTTGTGAACCTTGCCGCGATAGCTAACCATCGGCACCGAGCCCTTCGATTCCCGGTAAGCTCGGACCATGTCGGGAAGATAAAAATCCACCTCGAAGCTGGCGCGGTTTTCCACAAGCTTGACGCCGTTTCGGTCGAGGATTTCGCCGCGAACGGCGGGGAGCCGAACGGTCACTTGCGATCCGGTGGCCACACGGGAGGCGTATTCGGATCCCTTGAGAATTTGGACTTCCCAAAGCCGCCAAGTGATCGCGCCCATCGCGAGCAAGATCAACAACCCGACAAAAAGAATGCGTGCTCCGGCGCGGGGTCGCTTCATCTCTTGATGGTCCTCGCTTTGCGGGAGCCATCGGGAAGCAAGCGATCCATGTGAGAAAGGGTCCAGTAGAACAATGGCGCAATCAGCGCCGCCATTACTCCGGGCGCCAGAATGCGCCAAGTGACGGCATTTTCCCAAATGAAGTCTCCCCGTTGCCAGGTGATCACCGCGAATTGGATGAAAAGATAAAGCGATGTGCCGAGGGCGCTCACCACGACGAAAGGCAGGGCGTTGCCTTCCTTCATGGCGGGTTGGAATCCGTTGGCGACACAGCCGGATGACATGAAATAGAGGATAGAGAAGCCAATGGGGATTTCAACCTTTCCACCCACCACATGGAGATACATGAGGTCGCTCAAAAACCCGGTGTAGAGCGCGGCAACAAGCATCGCGGGAAAAGGCATCACCATCGCCGCATAGAAAAAAACCAGCGGCACGAGCAAAATATGGGCCCCGTGCATTCCATCCATCGGCGGCATGGCGTGTTGGATGATAAAGGCCAATGCGACTCCGATGAAGAGCGCTGTCAGATCGATCAAGGGTTTCATTTTTTCCCTACCAGCACGAAAACATCCTCGGTGGAGGCGAGATGCACAGCCGGTTCCACAATCGCCTGGCCGTCGAGCGGGCGGCGGATGAATTCCTTCACTTTTCCGATTTTCACTCCAGGCGGAAACGAGCCGTGCGCGACGCCGACGGTCATGACTTCCTGGCCCGGGGTGATCTCGGCGTTCTTGGACAAAAAATTCATTTGAAGCAGGCCGTTGGCGTCATTTTCCTGAACCCGGATGCCTGAGACGATGCCTTGTTCACGAGTGCCCTCGATCTTTGCGCCGATGCGGCAGGTCTCATCGGTGATCAAAACCACGAGTGACTCGTTCTTCGAGACCGTGGTGGTTTTTCCCACCAACCCCGCATCGGTGAGCACGGGTTGATCCGCTTCGACGCCGTCCTCGAAGCCCCGGTTGATCCGGATCGTGTTCCACCAGGTCGATGCGTCGCGGGAAACGACTTGGGCAGGCAGGAGTTTGAACGATGCGCGTTCACGGAAATCCAGCGCGAGGCGCAGGCGGTTGTTCTCGGCCTGGAGTTCGCGCAGGAGGCTGTTGGCCGCGCGGAGTTGGTTGTTTTCGGTGAGGAGTTGGCGGTTTTCCACCTCGAGTTCGTCGAGGGTTTTCAACCGCTGGCCGACGGATCCGATATTTTGCTGAACAGCCGTGCTCGTTCGCAGGAACGGCGAGAAGATCGACATGAAGCTGGACTGGAGCGACTGCATCGCCGCTGTCGAAAGCGTCGAAAGATAGAGGATCACCGCCAGAACGGCGACCACCAGGGCGATGTGAAGTTTGTTCATCCGGATTCAGGAAGCGGAACTTCCACTCCGAGGCTCGGAATCAACGCCCGTTGGGGCGCTCAGCGGAGACGGCCCGGAGGAATTTCAATTCCGACAACGCGCGTCCGGTGCCCTCCGCCACGGCGCTGAGGGGATCCTCGGCAACATGCACCGGAAGGCCGGTGGCCTCCGAAAGCAGGCGATCAAGTCCGCGCAGCAGCGCGCCGCCGCCGGCGAGAACCAGACCGCGATCGACCAAATCGGCGGAGAGTTCGGGCGGGCAACGCTCGAGGGTGATTCGCACCGAGTCGACGATTGTCGAAAGCGGCTCCAGGAGTGCCTCGCGGATTTCTTGCGAGGAGATGGAAATGGTTTTCGGAAGGCCCGCCACGAGATCGCGGCCCTTCACCTCAAGGCCGACCTCCTTCTCGAGTTTGTAGGCCGAACCGATTTTGATTTTGATTTCCTCGGCGGTGCGCTCGCCAATCATGAGATTGTAGGCCCGCTTCATGTAATTCGTGATCGCCTCGTCGAGCTCGTCGCCCGCCACGCGCACGCTGCGGCTGAAGACGATTCCGGAAAGCGAGATCAGCGCGACCTCGGTCGTTCCACCGCCGATATCCACGATCATGTTGCCGGCGGCGTCCTGCACCGGAAGCCCGACACCAATCGCGGCAGCCATCGGCTCCTCGATCAAATAAACCTCGCGCGCTCCGGCATGCGTGGCCGAGTCTTTGACGGCGCGTTTTTCGACTTCGGTAATACCGCTCGGCACGGCCACGACAACGCGCGGGCGAACCATGCGGCGCCGGTTGTGAACCTTGCTGATGAAGTGGCGGAGCATCGCCTCCGTGACCTCGAAATCGGCGATCACGCCGTCCTTGAGCGGGCGGATGGCAACGATGTTGCCGGGCGTTCGTCCGAGCATGCGCTTGGCCTCGTTGCCGACGGCCAGAACCCGGTTGGTGCCCTGCTGAACTGCAACGACCGAGGGTTCGCGAAGAACGATGCCTTGGTCTTTTACATAAACCAGGGTGTTTGCGGTGCCGAGATCGATGCCTATGTCGCTCGAAAAAAGTCCAAGAAGATTGTCAAACATCGAATGTGATGAGGAATGGTGGTGGCCCGGATTGTTCCGGTGGGGCGGGTTTCAGAGCGCCACGGATCAAAGGCCTTTTTTTATAATTTGAGCCGGAAACATTCGGATTCGGCCCGATTGGCGTCAAGGTTTTGTTTTCGATACCCGGAAGTTGCTCAAATCGCCCCGGCGATCGCGTCGCCCATGGCGGCTGTGCCGACCAAAGTGGTTCCCGGTGTGTGGATGTCTCCCGTGCGCAAGCCCTTGGAAATGACGGCGTGGACGGCGTTTTCGATAGCCGCCGCGGCGTCCTCGCGTCCTAGTGAGAAACGCAAAAGCATTGCGGCTGAAAGGATTTGGGCGATTGGATTCGCGATCCCCTTTCCGGCGATATCCGGCGCGGTGCCGCCACTGGGTTCATACATACCGAAACGGGTGTCGCCGCCGGTGGATTCCCCGAGGCTCGCGCTGGGCAACATTCCAAGCGAGCCGGCAATCATGGCCATCTCATCACTCAGAATGTCTCCGAAAAGATTCTCAGCGAGAACAACATCGAATGACTTCGGGTTTTTGATCAACTGCATCGCAGCGTTGTCCACATACAGGTGCTTGAGGGTCACATCTGGGTAGTTTCGGGCGGTGTCATTCACCACGCGGCGCCAGAGGACACCATTTTGGAGGACATTCGCCTTGTCGATCGAGGTGACTTCGCCGCGGCGTTTGCGGGCGGCCTCGAAGGCGACCTTCGCGATGCGGCGGATTTCCGATTCCCAATAAACCATCGTATCCACGGCGAAATCCTCGCCGCCCTCGTGCTTGATGTATTTGGGTTCGCCAAAATAAAGGCCGCCCGTGAGTTCACGCACGCAAAGGACATTGAAGCCGCCCTCGACGGTTTTCGGATTGAGCGGCGAGGCGTGGGTGAGTTCGGGCAGGCAAATGGCGGGGCGGAGATTGGCAAAAAGCCCGAAATGCTTGCGGAGCGGGAGGAGCGCGGCGCGCTCGGGTTGCTCGGCGGCGGGGAGGGATTCCCACTTCGGACCGCC
>JBMTBF010000047.1:0-8774 GCA_049429585.1 Terrimicrobiaceae bacterium
TTTTTTTGAACTCCGCGATGCCGTCCTCCATGAAGCCTTCATTCATCAGGGCGTTTCCAAGAAGGATGCGAGCTTCGCTATTTTCGGCCTCTCCCGGATACGCTTCGAGGTAGGCATGAAGCTCATCGAGCGCCAACGGGTATTTCTCCATCTGCTGGAGGCAATAGGCCTTCCGGAAAACCGCCTGCCCACGATGCGAACCGTCGGGGTATTTCGCCAAATACTCATCCATGAGCTTGCGGCACTGCTCGTATTGTTTGTCGAACGAATAGCTCATTCCCAGCCAGTAGGCGGCATCATCCGAACGGGCGTGGTCGGGATGCCGCTTCAGGAAATCGCGGAACCCCTCGGCGGCCTCCATGGATTTCTCGGCCAGGAGGAGCGAAAATGCCCGCATGAAACGGGCCTCAGGAGCACGGTCGCTTGCAGGGAAATCCTGGGAGAGTTTTAGGTAGGCAGCTGCGGCCTCGTCATATCGAAGGAGGGACCATAGGGCATCAACCTCCATGAACCGCGCCTCGGCGAGGTCATTCGAACCGGGGAAAAGCTTCGCGAATTTTTGTGCGGACGAGATGGTTTGCGGCCAATCGCTGAGGGTGCTCCAGCAGCGGATGGTATTGATTGCGGCCTGCTCGGTTGTTGGGTTCTGAGGCAAGTCGTCGAGCATGCCGTCCATGATCACCGCGGCCTCGCGGTAGCGCTTCATCTGCAGGTAGGCCATGGCAAGACGGAAGCGCAGGGCAGCATCGAAATTCGGCACCTTCTTGAAATTCTCGAGTTCCCGTCCGACCTCGCTGACGAGGCGTGCGTAGAGAATTTTTGCATAAGGATCGCCGGTGTTCGCCTCTGCGGCTTTGAGCTTGCTTTGGAGGGCGGCAAAGCGGGTTTCCTGGTGATTGATGAGGCGGGCGAATGTCCACACGCGCTGAAGGCAAAGGATGGCTTTGCGGAATTCGCCGAGTTCGAGCCAGTGGTTTCCCAATCGAAGCGTGAGTGATTGGAATGAAATCAACTGGGCGATATCACCCATCTTCGGGTATTCCTCGATGACGACCCTCATGGCTCCGTCGTAGTCGCCGAGCTCTTCCAGGGCGTAGAGTTGGAAAATGACAGCCCGCCCGCGCGCATCGGGGGATAGAGTCGGCTTGAGCGTCCCGTAGTAATCGGCTGCCACCTGGAATTTTCCCTCGAGAATGTAGGAGGTGCCAATCGTGGAGCGCGCCTCGCCGAGCCGTCCAGCGGCCGGGTATTGGCGCACATAGGCTCTGTTTTTTTCGGAGCCGTGCGGAATGAGTGCAATGAACTTCTCCATCGCCTCGCGCGCGGCCTCGTAGTTTTTTTCCTGAAGTTCCGCGACACCGAGCCAGAAGCTGAGATCCTGCCGCTGGGCATCGGTGAGTTTGGTCTGGGGATTCGGCGGTTGTTTCTCCAAGGCGGCTTTGATGGCTTCCAGCGCCGCGCTGAAGTTCGCCAACTGAATCTGGCAGATAGCAATCGGATAGAGCGCATTGAAACCCGCCACGTCAGCACCGGGAGCGGAGCCATAGTCGATCTGGAATTGTTGGTAGGCTTCGAGCGCGGCTTGGTAGTTTTTTTCTTCGAATGCCTTTTTCGCTTGGGCGAACAATTCGTCGGCCGTTCCTCCGGTTTGAGCCAACGGAGTGGGTTCCGGGTTTTTATCGTTTGCTGGAAGCGGTATTATCGCCATCAAGGCGGCACAGCAACCAGCGAGAATGTGTAGACTGCATTTCAATACAGAACGAAGATAGGGATAGAATATGTGCCATATGCTCTAATGAAGCTTGCGTTGAAAAGCCCAAAGATCCCGAGGATTTTGAAAGCTGTAAAATCCGGCGTGGGGCATTGGAATTGAGGTTTGCAGAAAATCGGAGATTCCGATTAAGAGAAATCCATGTCGTCTAAATCACCAAAGCTTCCCCCTGTCGGATTGATTGCGAGTTTATCCAATCAGGACCGTGAAGAGTTCGGATCCTACGGGACTTTTCATCCCGCCAAACCCGGCACTGTTTTGATCGAGCAGGGCAAGCCCCACGGAAAATTGTTTTTTATCCTCAGCGGGCTTTTCCACGCGCGGCGTTCGAATGGTGACTCCGATATGTTGCTCGGACCGGTGGGTGCCGGGGAGTGGGTGGGGGAGGTCGATATTTTCGATCCCTCGGCGGCTGTTTGTTCGGTGGTGGCCGTTGAAAAGGCCGAATACTGGGTGATCGCCCGGGCGGACCTGGAAAAATTCATCAAACACTCTCCCACGGCGGGTTCGATCCTATTGATCGGGTTGGCCAGCACTTTGGGTCGCCGCATTCGCGAGCTATCCCGCAAAATGGCCGAGCAGGAGGAATTGAGCAAAATCCGCGAGCAGCTC
Source organism: Terrimicrobiaceae bacterium (assembly GCA_049429585.1). Taxonomy (GTDB): domain Bacteria; phylum Verrucomicrobiota; class Verrucomicrobiia; order Chthoniobacterales; family Terrimicrobiaceae; genus UBA967. Next base: position 2,384 of record JBMTBF010000047.1, read on the forward strand.
TTCATGTAGGAAGGCAACTGCTGCTGGTCCGCCCCTGGATGTCAGGAACGGACCGGGGATCGAAAAAATCAGGCTTTCTTGAGCGCCTCGGTTTCGAGCACTTCGCGACGAACGCTCTTGCCCCGAATCCTCGAGGACCAGAGAACGACCGGCGCGGCGACGAAGATCGAGGAGTAGGTGCCGATCGCGATTCCCATAAGGATCGCAAATGAGAAGTCTCGGAGCACGGCACCACCGAAGAAATACAATGCCCCCACCGAGAGAAGCGTTGTTCCGCCGGTCAGAATCGTGCGGCTGAGCGTTTCGTTGATGCTTGTATTCATGAGCGATTGAATGCTGCCGCGCTCGCCGTGCATGAGGCCTTCGCGGATGCGGTCGAACACCACAATCGTGTCGTTGATCGAATATCCCGCGATCGTGAGGATCGCTCCGACCATCACCAGCGAAAGTTCCCCGCCGATAAGCGAAAAAATCCCCAGGGTGATGACCACATCGTGGACAAGAGCAACGACCGCTCCGATGGCGAAGGAAAACTCGAAGCGGAGTGTGACATAGAAAAGAATGCCCAGCATGCCGAGTCCAAGAGCCAGCAGCGCGCTTTTGGCGAATTCCATGCCAATCTGCGGACCGACGGTGTCCTGGCCGACGACTGTGATTCCCTTGTCGGGATAGGCAGTCTGGAGTTGCTGCACGAGATTCGCGGAGGATCCCTGCGGTCCTCGAAGAGTGAGGAGTTCGCGGGTTCCCTCGCGCTCGTATTGGATGATGACACCGGGGTCTTGAATCGCGCTGCGTGCCTCGGGGATGGTGAGGGATCGGGTGGAATCCAGGATCAGGAGGTCGCCGCCACGAAAGTCGATGCCGAGGTTTTTCTCCCCGCGGATGGCGAAGACCGCGACAGATCCCGCGATCATGAGAATCGAAAGGACGGCTGCCACGCGGCGCTTGCCGAGGAAATCGAATTTTTTGGATGGGACCAAATTCAACATTGTGACCTTGGTGAGTCCGCACTTGTCCACCAACCAGCGGAAGGCCGTGCGCGTGAAGAGCAGAGCCGAGAACATCGAGGCGATGATGCCGACGGTGAGTGTGACGGCGAATCCCTTCACCGAACCGGTGGCCTGCCAGAAAAGAATGAGCGCCGTGATCAGCGTGGTGATGTTCGCATCGAAGATCGCGCTGAAAGCCTTGTCGTAGGCTCCGGTAAGGGCGGCAGGGAGGGATTTGCCGGCTTGGAGTTCCTCGCGGAGCCGTTCGTAGATCAGAACATTCGCATCCACCGCCATGCCGATCGTCAGGATGATGCCGGCAATGCCGGGGAGGGTCAGCGTGAAGTTGAACATCGCCATGGCTCCGAAAAGCAGAAGCATGTTCAGGAACAAGCCGACCACCGCGACGAGTCCAACGAATCGGTAGTAGAGCATGGTGAAAACCATCACCAACGCGAGTCCGGAGACGCCGGCCAGCACCCCGCTCTTGATCGAGTCGGCACCCAGTGTGGGCGACACACTGCGGGTTTCCTCGATTTGAACCGGGACTCGGAGCGGGTTTTCCAGGGCGCTTGCGAGGTCACGGGCCTCCTTGTCGTCGAAATTTCCGGTGATCTGCGCACGGCCGCCGTAGTGGTCGCTTTGCAGAACCGGGGCGGAGATCACCTCGCCATCAAGGATGATCGCCATCTGGCGTCCCTTGTTTTGGCGGGCCACTTCGTCGAAGATTTTGGCCCCCTCGGCGTCGAACTCGAGCGAGACACCATAGCCCTGCTGGTCGAAATAGGCAAAAGCTCGGGTGACGGATTCGCCGGTGAGGGCCGGGCGGCGCTTCACAAGAATGTCGACCTTTTCCTTTTGATCCTTGCCGACAGTCATCGGCATGACGACTAGGGAGGGGTCCATGATTTCCTCGCCGGCCTTGATGCGGTCCACCCGGGCGGAGCCGCCCTCATCCACGATGGAAAATTCCAGTTTCGCCACGCGCTGGAGCTGGCCTTTGGCATCCTCGGTCTGCTTGCTGTCGAGACCCGCGATCTGAACGAGGATGCGGTCCTTACCCTGCGGTGTGATGACCGGTTCGCTCACGCCGTATTGGTCCACGCGCTTGCGGATGACCTCCACGGCCTGGTCGAGCAGGTCGGGTGTGATGCCGTTTTCCGTCTGAGGAACAAGGCGGATCAGGAACGAAGTACCTCCCTGCAGATCCAATCCGAGACGGATTTTTTTCTCCGGTGGAACGATCTGCTCGATGCAAAACGCGGCAAGCAAAACCGAAAGAACCAAGCCCAACCAGCGTTTCCGCCCGGGGAGGTCGCTGGCGAAATACCAGCCGAAGAGGACAAGCAACAGAAGCCCGAAGGCAAAGGTCAGCGCGGGTGACATGGCGGAATTGGGTTAAAGACGGGAAGGGGATCAGGCGGCGGAATCGCCGGAGGGCGATGACTCAACCGTGACGATCGCGGCGCGGTCGAACTCGACCTTCACATTGTCGGCGATTTTCACGATCACGGTCTTCTCTTTCACATTGGAGATCACACCGTGAATGCCCGCGTTGGTCACCACGGAGTCTCCGGTTTTCAGCGAGGAGACGAGTTTCGCGTGCTCCTTGGCCTTCTTTTGCTGCGGACGGATGAGGAGGAAGTAGAAGATGATGAAAATGAAAATCAACGGCATCATCGACATGAAGAGGTTCGGTTGCTGCTGGGCGCCGGCGGGAGCGGCGGCTTGGGCTAAAAAGAGAAGAGAGGCTGTGTTCATAAATGAGCCGTGGAGACTATCGCGGGCGAACTGCTTGGCAAGACCGATCCCGAGCTTTGGGCTTGCCCTCCGCCATGGTGTGTCGGTTCATGGCAAAATGAAATGGTGGTTTGTTGCGGTTCTTCTTTTGGGGCTTCCCGTCGTGAAGGCGGAGGTCGAGCGTGAATACATTTTGCTCAGCGGTGGGCCGTCGCTCGAGGAATGGGAAAAATACAAAGCCGAACCGCATGATCGCTGGTGGGGGAATTTTATTCGCTCGGCCCGGGTGCGGATTCAGGAAATCCAAAAGAAAACACCGGCCGCCAAGATCTCCTGGCTCGTCCATCGCCCCAGTTATGAGCGTCGGGGCGCTCGACAGGATAAGACGGACATCCTTGGAAACATCATTTCGGTGCGGGACAAATACGGGGTCGATTTGATCTGGTTCGACAAGGGGCAGGATGTCATCGACCACCTGAACCGGGGAAAACCCCGTGATCGTGTGAAAATTGCGAATTTTGAATTTTTCGGACACTCGAACCGTGCATGCTTCATGTTCGATTACAGCAATGAAATCGACAGCGGCTCGAAAAGTTGGCTGCACGAAAGCGAGCTCACACGAATCCAACGAGGCATTTTTACTCGCGACGCCTTCATCAAAAGCTGGGGTTGCCACTCCGGCGAGAGCATGACCAAAAAATGGCGTCGCGCCACCGGCAAGAAAATGATCGGCGCGATCGGCAAGACGGATTACTCGAACGGCCACCTCCGGAACTGGGTCCCCGGTCTCTCCCCGGGTGGCCGCTGGGGCGGGTAGCCAACCCATAATCTCTATAATTACGCGCAAATTGAGAATTCCGTGCAATCCAAGTCTCATAAATTGATCGCCTTGTGATAGGTAAGCGCATTGCTCATGCCGTCGATCGCGAATTGGATCTGAGTGGCGATTTCTTGCTGTGTGTGTGTTGGTTTTTCAGATAGAGGCTCTGGCGGATGTGGCTCATCAAGGCATCGCTTAAGAATCCGCACATGGTTTTTGCGCTGGTCGCGGGGATCGTGGTGCTTGGGCTTGTCTCGCTGGCGAGGATTCCGATTGATATTTTGCCTGTATTCAAATCCCCGGCGGTTCAGGTGCTAACCTACTACCCGGGGATGCCGGCGGCCTCAATTGAGAAGACGATTACGAATCGATTGGAGCGCTGGGTCGGCCAAGCCCCGGGGGCGAGCTTGATTGAGTCCCGCTCGGTGCCGGGGGTCAGCGTGGTGAAAGTTCAATTCCGCGAGGATATCGATCCCAACGAGGCTTTGACGCTGGTCAATTCCCTTGCGCTTGGTGCACTGCCGAACCTCCCGCCGAATACCCTTCCGCCGGTGGCGCTGCCATTTGATGCCACGGGAACCCTGCCGATTGGCATCCTCACTGTCACGAATCCTGAAATGGACGATGCCCGACAAAAGGACATCGCCCGCATCGATGTGCGCAACATGCTCGGCGCCGTGCAGGGGTGCATCGCCCCGGTGGTTCTCGGCGGGCGGGACCGCACGGTGATGATCTACCTCGATCCGCAGCTCATGGAGGCGCGGAATCTCGTTCCGACCGCTGTGGTCGATGCCTTGCGCCGCAACAATCTCATGGTCTCGCCCGGCACCGCGTATTTCGGCCAAAATCAAATGCTGCTCGATTCGAACTCAATGTTCGACCGCGTGGAGGATTTCAACTCGATGCCCCTTGTTTTCGGGGGTGGCTTGAATGTCACCCTTGGGGATATTGGCCGAGCGGAGGATTCCTCCACGATTCAAACCTCCAGCGTGCTGGTTGATGGAAAGCGGGAGGTTTTCGTTCCGATCTATCGCCAGCGTGGGGCGAGCAGCTTGGGAGTGATCCGGGACCTCCTCGATCAAATTCCAGAAATGGAAAAACGCCTGCCGAAGGGCACGAGCCTGAAGCTGGTGATGGACCAAACGGTGGCTGTGGCGCAATCGCTGAAGGCACTCGTCGTCGAAGGAATCCTGGGTGCGGTGCTGGTCTCCCTGATGATTCTGGTTTTTCTCCGAAACTGGCGCATGACCCTGATCGCGACGCTCTCGATTCCGCTGGCGCTTCTCGGTGCGGTGGTGGGGCTCTACTTCACGGGAAACACCCTGAATCTGATGACGCTGAGCGGTCTCGCGCTCGCGATTGGGCCGTTGGTGGACGATGCAATTGTGGAACTCGAGAACAACCACCGCCACCATCTCCTTGGTAAATCCCGCATCCGCGCGGCGTTGGATGGTTGCGTGGAGGTCATGGTGCCCGTGCTGGTCGCCACCTGCACCACGATGCTGGTGCTGGCGCCGCTGGCCTTCCTGCCGGGTGTTGGCGGGTTTTTGTTTCGACCGCTCGCGATGGCGGTGGCGTTCGCGATGATCTGCTCGTTTCTTCTCTCCCGCACATTTGTTCCGATGATGTGCGCAAAATTCCTGCCCGAAAAACCGGCCCGCCATGCGGAATCCAGCGGATTGGGACTGCTCGGTTCCCTCTATGCGCGAAGCCTGTCTTGGTGCCTTGGACACTCTAAAACCACCGTCCTGCTGGTCCTCGGAATCTTCGCCCTCACGCTGCCGATTGTTCCCAAAATCGGACGCGAGTTTTTCCCGCAGGTCGATTCAGGGCAAGTCACGATCCGCCTCCGCGCTCCCTCGAATCTTCGACTCGACGCCGCCGAGGTGCGTGTGAAGCAGGTCGAGGAGTTTTTGCGCAGCCAAATCCCCGCCAATGAACGCTCGACGATTATTTCGGAACTGGGCCTGAATCCCGACTGGTCCTCGGCCTATACGACCAATGCGGGCCAACAGGACTCGATCATCCGTGTTCAACTGGTGCCCGAGCGCTCGAAGTCGGCGGGCGAGTATGCGGTGCAGCTTCGCAAGGCCTTTCGCGAAAATCCGGCCTTTGCCGACTTGCAGGCGGAATTCGACACCGGCGGGATGATTTCCACCGCGCTCAACCTTGGCGCAACCTCTCCGATCGACATCGAAATCGAGGGCGGCACGACGGCCGAATTGCTCGCCGCTGCTCGAAAGATCGCGGGTCTCGTCCGTCCGATTCCAGGCACCGCCGATGTGCGCATCCGTCAGCGCGATGACGCCTCGTATCTCGTGCTGGATGTCGATCGAATCAAGGCCGCCCAGCTTGGCCTGTCTGCCGAGGATGTGATTTTGCAGGTCGTCGTGGCGTTGAACTCCAGCGTCTCGGTGAACCGTAATTTCTGGATCGATTCCAGCACCGGCAATCAATACTTCGTCGGCGTCCAGTTTCCCGAGAATATCGACCGAACCCTTGACGATGTCCTTGGAATGCCCGTGGCGGTTTCCACACCCACGCAGACCCGCGTGAATCTTGGTTCCCTCGTCATTCCCCGCCGCACCAATGGCGAAGTGGAAATCCACCACTCGAACCTCAAGCGCGTGGCGAATGTGCTTATCAACACCGAGCGCCGCGATCTGGCTGCCGTGGCGGGGGATGTTCAAAAAGCCCTCACCGGTTTCACTCTGCCAGAGGGAATGCGCCTCTCGATCAAGGGTGAATACAACCGCATGAAGGAAAACTTCCGCCTGCTCTCGATCGGAATGCTCCTCGCGTTACTGTTGGTTTATTTGCTCCAAGTCGTGCTTTTCCGCTC
>JBMTBF010000048.1:0-8640 GCA_049429585.1 Terrimicrobiaceae bacterium
CGGGACGACCGATCTTTGACAGATTTTGAATCAGGCAGTCCGGATCAGGGATACACACTCCCAGACCCGGAAAGTAATGACATTGTAGCTCTTAAAGAGCAGCTTCTTATGGCTCGTTCGCAAATCAAAAACCTCTCCGAGGGTATTGCTTCTGCGAATATCGAGGCCGAAATTTTCAAGCGTCAACTCTCCGAAGCCCAACTCCGGTTGGAAGCGATCGGTTTGTCAAATATGGACAACGATCCCTCCCGTCTGGAAGAGAGGCTCTTGCAAGCAATTCGAGAATTGAGGGTTCTCAAGGAGAAAAATCAAGCCGCGATCGACCAACTTCTCAAGTTAAGTGAAGCAATCACCATTCTTGTGAAAACTTCAGGGCAGATAAAAACCGAAGCCCGGGTCAGCGTGGAAGCTGGCTTGCGAGAAACAGCCCAAATCCTCGGAGCCTCGAATAGAACTTACGTGGAGGAAGTCGATCTCGTTAATGCGAGGGTGGTGGATACAAAAGAGGACTTATCCTTGATCGTGGCCAATGTCGGCTCAGCCAACGGAGTGAAAGTTGGTATGCCATTCCAAATTCTCAGGGATGGTCAACTCATTGGAAATGCTAAGGTCATCGATGTGCGGGAACGCATCAGCGGTGCCGTGATTCAGAATCTCAGCTCGGAAAACACACGAGTGGAAAAAGGCGACACCTTTAAAGTGGACGCCACAAAATAACAACAAAAGACATGCAGGTTAAATCGATACACAGGTTCGCCAAGATCTCGGCCTTCAAGGCCCGCGAGGTCACACGCGCCATTCAAGGCCTTCCCGCCACGGATGCCCTTGATCTTTTGCGTTTCACTCCGAAAAAAGCCGCTGGCTTGATTCTCAAAACACTCCGTAGCGCGATCGCCAATGCCGAAAACAACAACAGCCTTAATGTCACCGATCTCGTGGTGAAGGAAGCCGTTGTCGGCGAGGGACCGACGCTCAATCGTTTCCAACCCAAGGCCCGCGGCAGCGCCGGACCGATCCGCAAGCGCACCAGCCACATTCGCGTTGTCCTTACCGACGAAATCGAAATCGTCCGCCGCGAGGATAAACCCAAGAAAAAGAAACAAAAAACAACCAAAAAAGCCTCCGCCAAGTCGAAGGCTCCAGCCGCCGAACCTACCCCGGCGCCTGAAACCGAATCCGCCGCTCCCGCCGCGGAAACCAAGGAGTAATCATGGGACAAAAAGTTAACCCAATCGGATTCCGTCTCCCCGTCACTCGCGACTGGGGTTCCCGCTGGTATGCATCGCGCAAGGATTTTGCCGACTACCTCATCGCCGACGACAAAATCCGCACCGTTCTCAAGAAAAAACTCAAACAAGCCGCGATTGCCCGCATCGTCATCGAGCGCGCTTGGAACAGTGTCCGCGTCACGATACACACTGCCCGCCCGGGAGTGGTCATCGGTCGCCGTGGTCAGGAAATTGAGAATCTCACCAAGGAAGTCAGTGACCTTGCCGGCGGTAAGCAGGTGAAGATCGATATCGTGGAAATCAAGAATCCCGATCTCGTGGCTCAACTCGTGGCCGAGAATGTCGCCTCGCAACTCGAGCGCCGAATTTCCTTCCGCCGCGCTATGAAACGCGCTGTGCAACTTACGATGGATCAGGGTGCTCTTGGCATCAAAATCCGTTGCGCCGGTCGTTTGGGTGGGGCTGAAATCGCCCGCACCGAGCGTTACCATGAAGGCAAAGTGCCGCTTCATACTCTCCGCACCCCGATCGACTATGGTTTTGCTGAAGCCGAGACCGTTGCCGGAAAGATCGGCGTGAAGTGCTGGATCTGCAAAAAAGTCGAAGAAGAAGCAGAAAAAGCCAAGGAAACTGTCGTTCGTTCGAGCCCGGCCCCCGAAGCCGAGGCCCCGGCAGCTGTCTGAGCCAACCCCGAATTCAAGTAGAAGGATAAAGTTATGCCATTGATGCCAAAACGCGTGAAGTATCGCAAGTCCCAGCGGGGTAGCCGCAAGGGCATTGCTTCCCGCAATCTCAAGATCGATTTCGGTGAGTTCGGCCTTCAGACCCTCGAGCGTGGTTGGATCACCAACACCCAGATCGAGGCCGCCCGTGTTGCCCTTACCCGCAACATGAAGCGCAAAGGGAAGCTCTGGATCCGCATTTTTCCGGACAAATCCGTTACCGCCCGCCCGCCCGAAACTCGAATGGGTAAAGGTAAAGGCCAGCCCGAGTATTGGGTTGCCGTGATCCGCCCGGGCAACATCCTTTTTGAATTGGATGGTATCTCGGAGACGATCGCCCGCGAATCCCTGCGCCTCGCCGCGAACAAACTCCCGGTTCGCACCCGATTCATCACCCGCCACCACGCCAGCTGACCTCGCTATGAAGATTCAGGAAATCCAGGAACTCACCGAGAAGGAACTCCTCGCCCGCAAGCGCGAGTTGAAGGAGGAGATTTTCAATCTCCGCATCCAGCAGCAGAGCGGCCAACTCGAAAAACCGCACCTCATCCGTGCCGCGCGCCGCAATATTGCCCGCGTCGAAACCGTCCTCAGCCGCAAAATCGCCGAGGCATCCAAGAAATAACCAGCCATGGCAGAAACAACCGCTCCCGAAAAAGCCGAAGCCCGCTCGCTCCGCAAGGTCCGTGTCGGCGAGGTCGTGTCCAACAAGATGGACAAAACCATCGTCGTCCGCGCCGTTACCCGCGTCCCGCACCCAAAGTTCGGCAAAATCACGAAGCATGTCTCCAAGTTCCATGCCCATGATGAAAAGAACGAGGCCCAGATCGGCGACCGCGTCAGCATCATGGAAACCCGTCCGCTCAGCAAAACCAAGCGCTGGCGCCTCGTTGAAGTCCTCAAGCACTAATTCCAAGCCATGATTCAGATCCGCTCCCGCCTCGATGTCGCCGACAACACCGGCGCCCGCATGGCCACCATGATCGGTGTCATCGGCAAGGCCACCTCGAATGCCCAAATCGGCGACATTATCACCGCCAATGTGAAGGAGGCCTCCACCGGCGGCACCGTCAAAAAAGGCGATGTCGTTCGTGCCGTGGTCGTCCGCACCAAGCAACCCGTCCGCCGCGAGGATGGCTCCGCGCTCCGCTTCGACAGCAACGCGATCGTCATCATCGACAAGGACTCCAATCCTCGCGGAACCCGCATCTTCGGCCCCGTGGCCCGGGAACTCCGTGAGAAAAACTTCATGAAGATCATTTCCCTCGCACCGGAGGTCCTATGAGCAAGCCCAAGTTCCATGTCCGCCGCGGAGACACCGTCCAGGTGATCACCGGAAACCATAAAGGCGCCACCGGAAAAATCCTCGAGATCCGCGCCGAAAAGGCCCAGGTCGTCGTAGAGGGCGTCCGCATGATCAAGAAACACCAGCGCAAATCGCAGCAGCACCCGAACGGCGCGATTATCGAACGCGAAGGCCCGATCCATGTTTCCAATGTGAAAGTCGTGGAGAAAGCCGCCACCGACAAGAAGGCCAAGAAAGCCGCCTGAGACCAGCCATGAGCCAAGAACCTGAACTCCTGACCGAATACAAGACTCGCGTCCTCCCCGCGCTCCGCGAGAAGCACGGTTACAAAAACATCCACCAAATTCCCAAAATCGAGAAAGTGGTGATCAATACCTGCATCGGATCCGCGCAGGACACCAAAGAGGCCTTGGAAATCGCCAAGACCGAGTTGACCACCATCAGCGGTCAGCGCCCTGTCACAACAACCTCGAAGAAGGCGATCTCGAACTTCAAGCTCCGCCAAGACCAGGCCATTGGTGCCAAAGTCACACTCCGCGGCCGCATCATGTATGAGTTCCTCGAGCGCCTCATTAAGACCGCCCTGCCTCGCATCCGCGACTTCCGCGGCGTCTCGGCCCGCGCGTTTGATGGCCAGGGAAACTACACCCTCGGCGTCGCCGACCAGTCGATTTTCCCCGAGATCGAACTCGATCGCATCAAAAAGAACATCGGTTTCGATGTCACGATCGTTACAACCGCCCGCACCAATGCCGAGGCGAAATCGCTCTTGACCGAGTTGGGCATGCCCTTCGTCGACAAGGCCAAAAAGGCCCCCGCCAAGGCCGCCGAACCCGCCGCCTGATAATCTGATATGAACGATCCCATTTCCGACATGCTCACCCGCCTGCGCAATGCCACTGCGGCGGGCCAGTCCTCGCTCACGCTTCCCTATTCGAAGCTCAAGAGCGACATCGCCCAAATCCTGAAGAAAGAAGGCTACATCAAGGAGACCGAACTCGTCACAGAGAACGGCCACCAAGCCATCAAAATCCAAACCAAATTCGTTAATAAAACCAGCGCCATCTCCGGTCTCAAGCGTGTGAGCCGTCCGGGTCTGCGCCGCTATGTGGGCTCCGGGGAGATTCCCCGTGTCCTTGGCGGCATGGGCATCGCGGTCCTCTCCACATCGCGCGGAATCCTGACCGGTCACGAGGCGCGCAAGCAAAAAGTCGGCGGCGAATTGCTCGCCTACATCTGGTAAGCCATGTCACGCATCGGTAAAAAACCCATCACCATCCCTGCCAAGGTCAAAGTGGCCGTCAACGCCAACAACTCCGTGCTCGTCGAAGGCCCCAAGGGAAAACTCGAATGGAAACTCCCGGCCTCGATCTCCGCTCAGGTGGATGGCGAAAAACTCGCCGTCAACCGCACCGGCGATGACCGTGAACACAAGGCCCTCCATGGCCTTTCCCGCGCCCTTCTTTCCAACATGATTGTTGGCGTCACGAACGGATTCAAGCGCGACATGGAAATCCACGGCGTCGGTTTCAAGGCCGCCGTTCAGGGCAAGGTGCTCAACCTCAGCCTTGGAAAATCGCACCCGATTCTGTTCACCATCCCCGAAGGTGTGAAAATCACCGTCACGGAAAATACCAAAATCTCCATCGAGGGCATTGACAACCAGCTGGTTGGACAGTGCGCCGCCAACATCCGAGCCTACTACCCACCCGAGCCCTACAAAGGCAAAGGTGTCCGTTTCGCCGGCGAACACCTCCGCCGCAAGGAAGGCAAAACCGTCCAATAAGCCATGTCCGCCACCGATAAACGCAAACTCCGTCACACACGCCTTCGCAAAAAGCTCAACGGCACGCCTGCCCGCCCACGCCTCGCCGTTCATTTTTCGGGTCGTCACATCACCGCTCAGGTCATCGATGACTCGATCGGCAAGACACTTGTTTCCGTCCACACCACGGAACCCGAGATCCGCGCCAAGGCCAATGCCCGTGCCAATGTGGCCATCGCCACCGAGGTCGGCAAGTTGATTGCCCAGCGCGGCTCCGCCCAAAAAATCTCGCAGGTCGTCTTCGATCGCGGCGGGTTTAAATACCATGGCAAAGTCAAGGCCTTGGCCGACGCCGCCCGTGAAGGCGGATTCCAATTCTAAGAACGACACCATGCCTCCGAAACCCAACAGAGAAAAAAGACAAGCCCGCCCTGAGACCCCGAGGGAGCCCAAGGAAATCACCGAAAAAGTGGTTTTCATCAACCGTTGCGCCAAAGTCGTCAAGGGTGGACGCCGTTTCAGCTTCAGCGCCCTGATCGTTGCCGGTGACCAAAAAGGCAAGGTAGGCGTCGGTTTTGGCAAGGCCAATGAGGTCAGCGAAGCCATCCGCAAAGCCACCGACGCTTCCAAGAAGCGCATGGTCAAGGTCGCGGTCCAGGAAAACACCATTCCGCATGAAGTCACCGGTGAGTCCGGTGGCGGACGTGTTTTGCTCCGTCCCGCCTCACCCGGAACCGGTGTCATTGCCGGCGGCGGCGTCCGCGCCGTCCTCGAAGCCGTTGGCATCCGCGATGTCCTCGCCAAGTCCCTCGGTTCCAGCAACCACGCGAATGTCGTGAACGCCACGATCGCCGCGCTCCAACAACTCCGTCCCAAGGAGGAAATCTTCAAACTCCGCGGAAAAACCATCCGCAAACCAGCCGCTGCTGAAGCTGTTGCAGAACCCGTCGCCGCCTGATTCCGATGAGACTCCATACTTTAAAACCCAATCCCGGTTCCAAACACCGCCGCAAGCGCCTCGGCATCGGCGAAAGCTCCGGCAAAGGCAAAACCTCGGGCAAAGGCCATAAGGGTCAGAAAGCCCGTTCCGGTGGATCAATCCGCCTCGGTTTCGAAGGCGGCCAGATGCCAATTTACCGCCGTCTCCCCAAGCGTGGCTTCAACAACGCCGCTTTCAAGACTACTTACGGTGTCGTGAATCTGGATTCTCTTGAGAAGAATTTCTCTGCCGGTGATTCGGTGACCGAAGAAGCACTCCGCAAGCTCGGTCTCGTGAAAGGGCGCTTTGACGGGGTGAAAATCCTCGCTCGCGGTGAGATCACCAAGGCCCTCACGGTCGAGGTGGATGAAGTGAGCGAAGCCGCCCGCGCGAAGATCGAAAAAGCCGGAGGCAAAGTGGTGCTTCCGAAAGCCGAAGCCGCCTAAGCGGTTGCACTCCTTGATTCGCCGCTTCGTGAACCCAATGATTCTGTCGCAGGGTAGCTACTCGAAGGCATGATCAGCGCGTTCGCCAATATCTTTAAAATCCCGGAGTTGCGCACCCGTGTGCTCTTCACTCTCGCGGCGATTGTGATCATTCGCGCCGGGTCGGCTATCACGACTCCTGGGGTCAATGCCGAGGTGCTCCGCCAATGGTTCCTAGACACCGCTGATGCGGCTGCCGCCGGTGGCGTGGCTGCGCTCTTCAACCTCTTCAGTGGTGGAGCCTTGTCGAACTGTGCTATTTTTTCACTCGGCGTGATGCCTTTCATCAGCGCATCGATCATGTTGCAGCTCCTGACGGCTGTGATTCCCCAACTTGGACGCTTGGCCCGCGAGGATGGTGGGCGCCAGAAAATCATGCAATACACCCGTTACACGACGATCGGGCTTTGCATTTTCCAAGCCTACCTCTTGGCGCGTTCCTTCGAAAACCCCCAGGCCAACCCCTTCCTGCCCGGCATCATGGACACGATTAACAAGATCGGCCTGCCATTGGTATCGATGCCAGGCATTGGGTTCCAGCTTTTGACCATCATTACGATGACTGCCGGGACGCTTCTCCTGATGTGGCTTGGTGATCAGATCACCGAGCGCGGCATTGGAAATGGCATGTCGATCATCATCACGGTGGGCATTCTTGCCCAATTGCCGGCCGGGTTGATCCAAGCTTGGCGCACCTTCGTTCCTTCCGGCCCCGAGGCGCAAAGCGCTGTAAGCCCAGTGGTTTTGGTGTTGATGATTGCCTTCCTGATTTTTGTGATCGCTGCAGTTATCGCTGTTACGCAGGCTCAGAGAAAAATCAGCGTCCAATATGCGAAGCGTGTCGTGGGCCGTAAAGTCTATGGCGGCCAGACACAATACATGCCTCTCAAGGTCAACTATGCCGGCGTGATGCCGATCATCTTCGCGCAGGCGATTCTGCTTTTCCCCTCGACGATCCTGAACATGGCGTTTCCCGGAGTCGGATGGGCCCAAGATTTGTCCAACCTGCTGACCTACGGTTGGCTCCATTACTTCTTCTACGCGCTGATGATTTTCTTCTTCAGCTATTTCTGGGTCGCCACGCAATTCCAGCCGGTTCAGATCGCAGACGATCTCAAAAAATACGGCGGCTTCATTCCCGGAGTTCGCCCCGGCAAGCCCACGGCGGATTTTCTGGATTACACCATGACGCGTCTCACCTTTGCGGGCGCGATTTTCCTTACCATCATCGCGGTTTTGCCCCAATTGCTCAGCCAAAGTATGCAGGTTCCCTACATGACCTCGCAATTTTTCGGTGGGACAGGTCTTCTCATCATCGTAGGTGTCGTGCTCGACACCATGCGTCAGGTTGAAACCCATCTCCTCCAGCGACATTACGATGGATTCCTCCGCAAGGGCCGCATCCGCAGCGCCCAGGAATCCCGCAGCCGACTCAGCGGTGGTCAGGCCCTCAACGATCAAACGCTTGTCTGGATGTACGCCGCGTTGGGAATCCTCGTCATCGCCGGCGTGACCATTTATTTCGCGTCGCGCTTCTAACCGCGCATTTCCCGGCCTTGAAAATCATCGCTGTATCGACCGTCCCTTCGTCCCCCGGCGAATTCCGGCACCCGCATTTCTCCGTCCGGCCATGATTCCGATCAAGCGGCCCCACGAGATTGAAAAAATGCGCCAAGCGGGTGAGACCGCTGCATGGATTTTGCAGGAACTCGCGGACATGATCGCCCCCGGCGTAACCACTGGCGAGGTCGACCACCGCGCCTCGCAGTTGATGTCCGAAGCAGGAGTCAAGAGCGCGTTCCTCGGCTACAAAAAATTCCCCGGCCACATTTGCATCAGCCTGAATGAAGAGGTCGTCCATGGTATCGGCGGTTCCCGCCGGATCGCCTATGGCGATATCGTGAAGATGGATGTAGGCATCATTCGCGACGGCTGGATCGGCGACAATGCCACCTCGGTCGCCGTCGGAGTCATCGACCCCGAGACCGAACGCCTCCTCACCGTCACCGAGCGGATTTTGGAAGGCGCTGTGGAACTCGCACGCCCCGGCAACCGCATCGGCGACATCTCGCATTTCGTCGAATCCGAGGCGGTGAACAACGGCTTCAGCGTCGTCCGTGAATTTGTCGGCCACGGCGTCGGCCGCCGTCTCCA
>JBMTBF010000049.1:0-8550 GCA_049429585.1 Terrimicrobiaceae bacterium
GGTGAATGTTCCGGCACTGATCGTTCTGCCGACAGGAAGGTTGGCAAGTGTTGTGGAGTTAGGATCAATTGGCGAGGCAATGCTTCCTGCACCGGTAAGCTTGGCAGTCGTCGCTTCCGATACAAAAGTAAACTGGTAGGTGCCCGAAGGAGCATCCGAATCGGCTGAAGCCGTCCAATCCGTGGAAGTGTCGCTGAAAGTGGCGGATTTTTTTTGAAAGCTTTCCGTGGAGCTGAGGGAGGTCAGGCTTGATTTCAGGGAAGAAACAAGGCCCTTGATCTCATTGATTGCCGAGTTTTTCGTCGCCAGCTGCGATTTTTCCGTCCGCATCCGGTTTTGCGGCGCGCGGCTGACTTCGATGAGTTGGTCGACAATGGATTTCCAGTCAAACCCCGAGGCCAATCCTGATAATGCTAGTCCCATATGGTGAGAGTCGGCAGGTTTTTTGTCGACTTGAGAAGTTTTTTCGAGATTTTTTTCATTCGTTGGATTCTATCTTGTTAGTCAGATGCTTGCGGAAGAAATCCGCAGAGCTTTGGCCGGGTGGTTCGGTTGGAGTTCGGATCGAAGAGATGGCGGTAGATTTGAGGACCTCCAAGTCCTTGGGATTCTCGATTAACTCAGGCGAGAGCGTGAGTTGGCGCAAGTTTCGGAGGGACTGGAGGGTTTGCAAATTCCGCAAACGGCATCCGCCCGCCTCGAGGGAGCGCAGGTTTTTGCACGAGGTGAGGGGAGCAATGTCGGTGACCGGCGTGTTGCTGATATCCAAACTGACAAGTGCCGGGATGGTTTTTAGAAAATTCAACGATTCGATTTTGGTATTGGCCAGCCCGAGATGGGAAAGCCGCATGGTCGCGCGGGGCAATGGCGGGGTGCCGCCGATGTTCGATCCATTCACATCGAGGCGATGGAGCTGCGGAAAGTTGGCGAGGTTTTGGAAATCGACTTGAGCGGCCTTGAGGAGAGTCAGCGAGCGGGTTCGTGTGGCGATGGAAGAAAGGTCCTTCGCATTGCCTTCCATCGAGACTTCCAAATCTTTCGGCAGGGCACCGTTTTTAACGACCGGGCCGATATTCAAGTCGTTATCCACAAGAAGTTCCAATGCGATTTCGTTGTTTGAAGCCTCTCGCTTCATCGGGGAGGTGATTGTGGAGAGGGGCTTCAACATGACCGGCTTCGAGGTGAAAAACCCGATAGCGTCGACCGTCACGGGAGCAAGGGGGCTGGGGGTGGACCTCAGCGGATCGGCGAGAGCCGGCCCGTCTTTGCCGAAAACCAGCCGGCGATTCGAGTTTTCAAGAGCGAAGCTTTTCAACTTGGCGGCGACTTCATTCATGGCGTCGGAAGGGTGGGGGTTCGATTGGAACGGCGCATAGAGCGGTCTGTAGCCTTCGACTCGCCGCGTTGGCCAATTCCCCCTTTGGGCGAAGGTGATGGCCTTTTCGAAACCCTCGGCCGCGGCTTGGAATTCAAGAGCGGCAAGGCGGAGAAAGCCCATCAGCATCCACCCGCGACTGGATTGCGGGGCCTTCAAAAGCGCGCCCGCCGTTTCATCGATTTTTTGATCCAAAAGATCCAGCGCCTTGTCGGGCATCCGCTCGAAGCGGGCCAGATTGACTTTGGAAAAATCCTGTTGGAAGCCGCTCTCGATTCTTTGCAGCTCCGCATCGATTTGGATGGGGGCGGTGGTATGCCCCGAGCTCTGCGATTCTGGGGTGGGGGCCGTGGCAGCAGATGAGGAAATCTCGGCTACTTTGCGGGACAAGTCGTTCACCTTGGCTTCGGATTCCTTGAGCTTTGCTTCCACATCATGGCGCCGCGCTTTTTCCGCCTCCGCGTTGGCTGTTGCGACAGTGAGCGCGGCCGTCTTTTCATTAATGAGGGCTTTGAGTTCCTGCTCGCTCATTTCGGCAATTTTCCGGCCTTCGAGTGTTTGTTCGTAGAGAGCTTCCTTTTCCTTGATTTCGCGAAGCGTCTGCTCTGCGCGCTCCTTGTGGACATTGATCTCGCGAAGCCTCTGCTCGGCGCGCTCTTTGTGGAGTTCGGAAATTTTCAACTGCCTGGCGAGGCTCCACACCGATCCGGCCACAATGAGCAGGATCAACCCCAGCGAAACTCCCGCGATGGCGCTGGCGGCCCGGTTGCGCTGGATCAATTTCCGGACGACCTCAAGCGCCGTGACGGGACGGGCGGAAATCAACTCGCCCCGGAGATAGCGTTGGATGTCGGCAAGGAGCGCGGACACACCCCGGTAGCGCTCCGAAGGATCGTGGCGGAGACATTTGAGAATGATGAGTTCCAAGTCGGGATCGATCTGGGGATTGATCGATCTGGGGCGTTGCGGATCGTGGGTCTGAAGCGCTTGAATGTCCGCCAAGAGCGTTCCAGTGGTCTTGAAATGGCGACGCCCGGTGACCATCTGGAACAAAATCGTGCCGAGCGAATACACATCCGCCCGCGCATCGACCGATTTGCTTGAGGCGGCCTGCTCGGGGGCCATGTTTTCGACCGTTCCCAAAACATTTCCACTCATGGAAAGGGAGGCCCCGGTGTCCGAGCCGCTGATTTTGGCCAGACCGAAGTCGGCGACGAGCGGCTCTCCATCGGCCCGCAGAAGAATGTTCCCCGGCTTCAAATCCCTGTGGAGCACGCCATGGTTGTGCGCGAATTCCACCGCAGCGCAGACCTTCACAAAAATCGCCAACGATTGCTCGGAGGACAGCCGGAGCGTTTCCCGGCGGACGGCTTCGGGCTCCTCCTGGGCTTCCCTGTCGGGTGCGGGTGCCGGCACGGCGTTCGTGGATTCCTTGGCGGCGCGGGCGGCCTCGATCAATGAGGAAAGGTCGTCCACCCCCGCCGTGGATTGGACTCCGGAGTAAAGGATGTCCGCCAGTGAGAGGCCGTCGACAAACTCCATCACGATGTAATGGCTGCCCTCGTGCTCGTTCATCTCGAGAATCCGGCAGATGTTTCGGTGCTGGAGGCGCGCCATGACTTCGGCTTCGCGGCGGAAGCGTTTCACCGACTCCGGCGTTTCGGCCTGTGGCGCGTTGAGCGTTTTAATCGCCACGGTGTTTCCGTAGATGTCCTGCGCCCTCCAAACCCGCCCCATCCCGCCGTGTCCGATCACTGACAGAAGCCGGTATTTGCCCAGGCGGTGGACGACACCGCTGTCCGGAACGCGCTTCATGCTGAGGGGAATATGTTCCGCAACCCCGCCGATGCGGATGGCCCTCAGAACCGGCACGGGTTCCTTCATCAATCCCGATTGGAAATTCCAGAGGTAGTCGAAAATAAAAACGGATTTCTGCCAGTCCTCGCTCACCCCGGGGCCAATCAGCCAGACGCCGCGCAGGTTGCTTCCCTCGATCGGCAAAATGCTGCCCGCATGGGATGCATAGGAGCTCAAGTCGGGGTCGATCTCACGCGAGGTGCGGACGGAACTCCAGCCTTCGGGGAGATTTTGCAGGATGCTCAAAAGCGTGTCCTCGGTGACCAAAACCTCGCCGGGAGAGGCCAGACCGGCGATTCGCTCGGCGAGTTCCAGGCACCGGCCTTCCGCCGAGTAGTTCATCGAGCGGAAGCCGCCGAAGGTTCCAACCACGGCATCTCCGCTCGCGATGCCCCAGCCGATCGAGGGCATCTCGCGGCCCTCGGCAAAAAGCGAATTCTGCAACCTCGCCGCGCGTGATATCTGTTCGAAAGCCGCCTCCAGCGCCCGCAGGGCATGGTCCGCATGATGGCGCGGCGCTCCGGAGAGGCCCGCCACTCCCGAGGACCTCGTTGGTAGAATCGTGCAACCTTTCGAGATCAAAGACTCCGATAGCTCCTCAATGAACGCGTTGGTCAAAATCCGCTGATCCCACGGGGTCAGGGCGCCAGTGGTTTTCAAATCGGTCTGAAGTCGCGCCCGGCAGATCGTCACATAGCGCAGGTCGGGATTGCGGAGAGTGCGCAACTCCTCTTCGTCGAGATCCTCCACCGGCGTTCCACTCGATTGGCGCAGGATTTCAGCCAATTCCTCCCCGGGAGTGACCTCGTCGAGCACGATGTCCAACGCACCGAGCTCCCTCGCGGTTTTCACCTCGAAAACCCGGCCATCGGAGTCGGTCACGAGGGCGTTGGGTTGCAAATGCTGCACGATGGAAGTGAAGGTCTCGGACACCTCCCCGGTGGTCATCTTGGCCAACTCGGCAACGGCGCAACCTTCGATACTGTTTCGCGGCTTTCCGGCGTATCGGCAGAACGCCTCGTTGGCATAAAGCACCACATCACCCGACGAAATCCTCAAAACCATCGAGCGGAAAGGCGTCATCGTTAAGGCGGGGGTGGCGGGGGGAGGTTTTCGGGAATCAGCTTATTTGCTGTATTTTTTCAAAATCCGGGCGTCCACGAACGACTTCACGCACAGTCCCAGAAAGACGAGGCAAACTACGCCCATGGCGATCTGGATGATCACCGCCGTCGGGCGCTCTGCGGTTCCGGCGATCAACGCCCCGAGCTTTGGCAGTCCCATCCCGAGTCCCCCCAGCGTTCCCAGCAGGCCAACCAGCGCGGCGAGGTGCATCACATGCATCCGCGCATTGTGGAAAAGAAGCCCGACGATGCCGGACAAAAGAATCGCCGAACCGAAAAAAGCCGGGATCAGTGCCGTGACGCTTTTGGTTCCACTGAGAAAATACGCCCCGATACCGATGGCTTCGAGAATGAGTCCGAAAATGATGGCAAGTGACGGCATGGGCGGCAGGTTTGCCTTTGCGATGCCGGAACGCAAGCGCGAATCCGGCACGAATCGGGAATTGCACCGCCCCGTCGCCCCGCACATCCTTGACTAATGTTTCGCCGGATTTGCTCGCTGATTTTTTTGTCCACTCTCGCCAACATCCATGCTGGGAGTGTGATTTTCATCCACCCCGATGGCGCGGGTATTTCGCATTGGCAGGCGGCGCGTTTTTTTTGGGCGGGACCCGATGCCGATTTGAATTGGGACCGAATCCCTGAAATTGCCGTCTACCGCGGGCACATGGCCGACTCGCTCTCCGCCACATCGAACGGCGGCGGCACCACGCACGCCTACGGGGTGAAGGTCGACTCGAACGCCTTCGGCACGGATGGAAAAAATGCCGGCCGCCCTGTTGCCGCCTCGGGCAAGCGGGAGAGCCTCATGCACCAGGCCATCCAAGCCGGCATCCGCACGGGATTGGTAAATTCCGGCAGCGCTGTGGAGCCCGGCACGGCGTGTTTCGTCACCAGCGTGCCGAACCGCAAGGACTACGCAGAGATCACCAAGCAGCTTGTCGAGTCGGGCGTGGATGTGATTCTCGGCGGCGGCGAGGAATGGTTTCTGCCAAAAGGAAAAGCCGGCCGCCACGCCAAGGAGGGGTTGCGGGAGGACGGTCTCGACCTCGTCGAAAAAGCCCGCGCGCTCGGCTACCATGTCGTTTTCGACCGCAAGGAACTCCTCGAAACACCCAAGGAAACCCGCAAGCTCCTGGGCATCTTCGCCGCGCAGGACACCTTCAACGATGTTCCCGAAGCCGAGATGAAGGCCCGAAAACTCCCCACCTACGCCGAGGGCGCGCCGACCCTTGCCGAAATGACCCAAGCCGCTTTGCAACTTCTCGGTGGCGAGACCTTCCTCCTCGTGGTGGAGGAGGAGGGGAGTGACAATTTTGCAAACCTCAACAACGCCCAAGGCACACTGGATGCCCTTAAGCGGGCCGATGAAGCCTTCGGCGTGGCTCTGGATTTTGTGGGGAAAAACAAGGATACACTTCTCGTCACCGCCGCCGACAGTTCCGCCGGGGCCATGGATGTCCTGGGCATCCCGGAATCCTCGCTCAAAAAACTCCAGACATTGGATGGCCGTGATTCGAACGGTGCCCCCTACAGCCTTGCATCCGATGGTTCGATGTTCCTCTCGCAACCCGACCGCGAGGGCCGCCGTCTGCCGTTTGTCATCGTTTGGGGAACCGTTCAAGACACCTCCGGTGGAATCCTTGTCCGCGCTGCCGGCAAAAACTCGGAGAAGGTCCGAGGCTCTTTCGACAATACGAAAATCTACGAACTCATGCGCGAGACGCTTTTTCCCGACGCTGCCAAGCCATGATTCTCGAGTGGCTGAAAAAAACCGGCCGCCGGTGCTGGGAGACGACCTGGAACGCCTTTGAGATTTTTTTCGAGATCGAAGGCGGGCACCGCGCAGCGTCGTTCGCCTACTACGCGCTGTTTTCCCTCGTGCCGCTTTTCGCTTTGTTGCTCACGATCGGTTCGGCATTTGTCCGGCCTGCCGAGGTGATTTCCACAGTGGAGAAGTTTTTCCCGATGGAGGCCGCCCAGCAGGATCTCGTTTGGAAAATGGCGGGCTCTTTGCAAAAGGCCCGCGGGGGAGTCAGCACCGTCGCCATGCTGATTCTGGTTTGGGGCTCGATGCGGTTTTTCGAGGTTTTGGTGCAGGGCGTGAACCGCGCCTGGCACCATGTGCTGCTGCCCTGGTGGAAACTCCCGTTCAAAAATCTCGGCATGATGCTCATCATCGCCAGCGCAATGGGCTTCGGCCTGTTGGCCCCAGCCGTTCTGCAGGCCGGCGAGCGGGCGGTGCGTTCCTTCGATTCGTTTCTGGAACTCCTCATTCCAGGCATCCACTTCGAGGTGGTCGCGCTGGTTTTTTCGGGAAGCCGCTACCTGCTCGCGGGCGGCCTGATGTTTTATGCCCTCTCGGCGCTCTACATGCTCGCACCGGGAAGCCGGATTTACTTCCGCCAAGTTTGGCTGCCCTCGCTGTCGGTCGCCGTGGCCCTGCAAGCCGGCCAATCGCTTTTCGGCGGCTATGTCACGAAATTCGTGAACTACAACGCCATCTATGGTCCGGTCGGAGCGATCATGCTCACCCTCATGTGGGTTTATGTCGCCGGACTCATCATCCTGCTGGGGGGGTGCTACTGCGCGGCGGGGGCGGGAGTCCGCCCGGGGGACGCGACTACTCCATCCACTGCATGAAATTCCAATTCGCCGAAATCAGGGCGGTCACCACGAGAACGGCGGAGACCAATCCGAGGACTGCGGCGGAGGCGGCGGAAAGAAGGATCGTGCGAATGAGGGGGTCTTGCGGGTCGTTGGCGGGTTCAGTCATACGGTGATAAAAATCGAACGCCGGGCGGCTTGTCAATTCACTCGTGGCGAAGCGCCTTGACCGGGTCGAGCCTCGCGGCGAACCACGCGGGAATCAGCGCCGCCACGGAACAGATCACAAATGCGCTCAGGCAAATGATCGTCACATCCGATGCCACAATCTCGGCGGGGATTTCGCTGAATTGGTAGACCGAGGCTGGAAAGACCTCCATCCCGAGCGTGCGGGAGAGAAAACGGTTCGCCTCGTTGCGGTATTGCGTGAGCGAAATGCCAAGCCCGAGTCCGATGAGCGTGCCGAAAACCCCGACCACCATTCCCTGGGCCAGAAAAACTCCCACGATCTGATTCGTCCGCGCCCCAAGGGCCTTCATCACGCCGATCTCGCGGGTCTTCTGAACCGTCACCGTGATGAGGGTGTTCATGATCCCGAACGCCGCCACGAGAATGATGAACATCAGAATGAAAAACATGACCTGACGCTCCATGCGGATGGCATCGAAGATTTGCTTGTTCATATCCATCCAGCTCATCGCATAGGCGGGCGACTCGAGGCGGGAGTTCAGATCGTTGCGGACCTTGTCGGCAAGGTAGGGGTCTTTCGTTTTCACCGCGAGGCCATGCGCCGCAGGGCCGAGGTTGTAGAGTTCCTGCCCGATATGGAGCGGCACGATCAAAAACTCGCTGTCGTAGAGGTAGCGTCCGCTTTCGAAAATTCCCGTCACCTCCAACTCCGTCGGCAGGATGAGTTGTTTAAGCGAGGCGATGTCCTCCGGCTTGCCGCCGGTTTTCTCGAGGCGCTCGATCTCGTTGAGGATTTCCTTGAAGTTCCCGGGAGAAAAAATGGTGAGTGTTTCGCCAACACCGACTCCCAACTCGCGGGCCAGTTCCGAGCCGACAATCGTCTTGCTCCCCTCCAGATCGTATTCCCCCTCGATGAGAAAAGGGGAGATATCGACAACCTCTCGCTCCTGCTCCGGATCGACGCCACGGATTTTCGGCGCAAGCCGGCGGTTCTGGAATTGCGCGATCACCGGCCCCATCACGAAGGGCGCGGCCGCCACCACATCCGGATCCTTCTTCACGCCAGTGGCAATGGTTTCCCAATCCTCGAGAACCCCGCCGCTCGTCACGACCACATGCGGGTCGAAGCCGATCACCTTTCGGCGCAGCTCCTGCTCGAACCCCGTCATCACCGAAATCACCAAAATCAAAACCATGATGCCGAGGGTGACCCCGAGGATTGAGATCAGTGTGATGATAGAAAGAAAAGTGCGCTTGGGTTTGAGGTAGCGCAGGGCAAGAAACAGACTGAAGCTTTTCGGCATGGGCGGAAATCTCTACACGCCCCGCCCCGCGGCGGAAACCTTTTCGCGCTCTCACTGCAAAAACCTAAAAATCCACCTTGACGCAACGAAAGGC
>JBMTBF010000050.1:0-8541 GCA_049429585.1 Terrimicrobiaceae bacterium
GCCCGCAACCGCCTCCTCTATGTCGAAGGCGTTCCGCGCTGGGAATACAAATACCTCCGCCGCGTTCTCCTTGGGGAACGTCAGATCTCGCCGGTCATTTTCTTCACCAGCGGCGACGGCAAACCCCAAGCCGCCACGCCAGTGGAAAACTTCACCGCCGACATGACCAATGCTCAGCTCTCGGCTTTCAAAATTGTCGTGCTCGGAAACCTCGACGCCGCAGAGCTTGGCTCGGAACGAGCCGAACGGCTCGTCGAATTTGTGGAAAAAGGCGGGAGTCTCGTCTTCCTAGGCGGCCCGAAAACTTGGGGCCCGGGGGGACTCCTCGCGACCCCGCTCGCAAAAATCCTCCCCGTCACTGGCGGGTCGCCACAACCGCTCGAGGGAGAGAAGCCCTTCCCCGTTAAGCTCACCTCCCAAGCCGCCGGTCACCCGGCCTTCGCGGGCGATCCGAATTTTTGGAAGAAAATTCCTCCGGTCCTCTCGGTCTTCACAGGCCTTCAGGCCAAGCCCGCCGCCGAGTCACTCGTCGTCGCCGAAACCCCAAGCGGCGAGATTCCGGTCGTTCTTACCCAGCGCTTCGGCGAGGGCAAGGTCGCCGTGATGCTCACCGACACCCTCTGGCGATGGCAACTCGGCCCGGAGTCTGAAGACGCCCGCCCCTACAAGCGCTTCTGGTCCCAACTCGTCTCATGGCTCCTACCTAAAGAGGATGCGGGCAAATCCGAGAAACTTGAAATTTTCGCCGACCGCGACGACCTCCATCTCGGCGAAGCCGTCAATTTGAACGCCCGGGTCGCCGATAGCCTCGGAAAAAAACCTGACGCGATTGATGCCAAGATCACCTACCCCGACGGCCGCGAGGTCCCCTACAGCATGGCCGCGCAGCGCGTTTCCACTCCCTCGGGCGATTCGTTCGACGGCTACTCGGTGGAGTTCAAACCCGATGTCCCCGGGGCCTACCGCGTCAACGCATCAATCCAAGGCACCCCGCCCGTTGCCAGCAAACCGATCGGATTTTTCGTAAAACCCCACTCACCTGAAACCTCCCCACGCCCGCCAAAAGCTGAAATCCTTCAGGCAATCTCGGCCTCGAGCGGCGGATCGTATTTTGAGACCATCGAAGCCCTCGATGCCGCCATGTCCTCACTGAACCTCAAGGCGAAGGAAGAAAACTTCTCTGAATTCCACACCCTTTGGCGCGACTGGCCTGTCTTGATCGCCCTCATGCTCTTATTCACCATCACTTGGACCATTCGCCGCAAACGCCAAATGCCTTGAGATCGCCTTGTCAAAATCCTCCATCACCTTCAACTTCCATATCATGCTAAAACCCTTCCAACTCGCCCTCCTCGCCGCCACCTCGATCTCCCTAGCCAACGCTCAAGAAACCACACTTTTAAAGAGCAATTTTGACGACGGCGCGAATCCGCCCACAGGCTGGATCACGGACTACGAATGGACGGGGAATTCCTACTATGTTCAAAACAAAATGCAGGTGACCATCGGCGTGGAAGCGGGGCACGGAAGTGTGGTCCATTTTCAACCGGACGCAAAATACCAAGCCGGTTCACCCATGCCTGGCGAGGGAGGAGCCAAAATGGAAAGCCTTCCGTTCGCGCTCGAGCCAGGCTTCCGCTACAAATGCACGCTGGATATCAAGGGCGGCCCGTCGCGCATTTACTTCTCCGGCTACCAGTGGGCACCCGGGGTTCGCCCCTCGGAGACAGTTCGTCTGGAGGATCTGCGCCAAGCCTATAAAAGCAAGGCCACCAGCACCGATAAAACAGCCGAATGGACCACCGTCACCTGCGAATTTCCCGGAGTGGCGCTCTCTCCTGCCGCCGTCAAAGCCCTTTCGCGCGTCCGTTTCCTGACGCTCTATGTTTGGTTCATGAAACCGGGCTCGGTCGACAATATCGTCATCACCAAAGTCCCCGACCCCTCGGTCCAATTCTAAGCAACCGTGGACAGCAGGCTCAGCAACGATCTCAACCGCGTCCGCCGCCGCATCACGGCCAGCGACGCGTTTGTGAAATTCAAATGGGGCCTCGCCGCAGTGTGCGGTGTTCTCCTCGCCGCCGGCACGACCGACTTCCTGCTGAACCTGGATAAAAACGCCCGCCTCGCCGCATGGGCTCCGCTCGTCATGCTAGGTCTCGCCACCCTCTGGCTCGTCCGCTCCGCCCTCGCTCGCCCCTACACGCACGAGGGCATCGCCGCCACACTCGAGCGCACCTTTCCCGACCTAGACAACCGCCTCATCAACTTCCTTCAATTCTCCAAAGACCCCGGCAAGGACCGTTTCAAAGCCGCCTACCTCGGCAAAGGCGCACCGGACATCAAATCCCTCGACCTCCGCAACCTCGCCGATCGCAAAGCCCACAAGCGGAGTTTCCTCACTCTCGCCATCATCGCCGCCCTCCTCGCCCTGCCCGGTGCATTCTATGGGAAAACTTGGTTTCTGGCCGTATGGCGCACACTCAACCCTTTTTCACCCGTCGAACTCCCGACCCTCACCAAAATCATCGCCGTCTCGCCTGGCAATTCCTCGATTGCCCCGGGTGCAAGCGCCCTCGTGACCTGCACCGTGAATGGCTTCAAAGGCCACGAAGTCCTCCTCGATCTCGATGCCGCCGACGGTCCGGATGAAACCATCTCTCTCGGCTTAATCACTGGCGGCGCGGAGGAAAAATTCTCGCGCCAACTCCAACCCGCCACCACCGCCGTCCGCTACCGCATCCGCGCGGGCGACGCCAGGCCCGGCGAATGGTTTGCCATCGACATCAAGGCCCCGCCCTCCTTCACCCGTATCACAGCCGAGATCATCTCTCCGGCCCACACACGCCTTCCCGCCCGCACCATCGATCTTCAAAAAGAGCCGCTTGCAGCCTTCGAGGGCTCCAGGATCAAGCTCTCCATCGAATCGAACGCCGATCTGAGCGAAACCTCCCTGTCCGGCGCCGTTGGTGAAACGGCTCCTTTCACCTCCTCAGACCAACCACGCACCTGGACTGTGGAATCCACCCTCACCCAAGGCACAGTCCTCAACCTCTCCGCTATCGCACCGGATGGTTCGAA
This sequence comes from Terrimicrobiaceae bacterium, assembly GCA_049429585.1. GTDB lineage: Bacteria > Verrucomicrobiota > Verrucomicrobiia > Chthoniobacterales > Terrimicrobiaceae > UBA967. Next base: position 3,082 of record JBMTBF010000050.1, read on the forward strand.
AATCGAGGAATCCATCCCCGCCACCATCCAACCCGACGAACCGCCGGACATCCAAATCCTCGCCCCGGAAGGCACAGGCATCCTTCCGCCGGGCGCACGCCCGCAAATCCACTTCGAAATCACCGATACCTTTGGGCTGACCACCATCGAGGTTCAACAACTCACCGAGCCTGAAAATCCCCAAAGCGCCGCAAACATTGTTAAATCGTGGGACATCGGCGGACGCCAGGCCTTCAATCAAATCTGGAATGCCGATGCGACTGCCGTTGCCGGCAAAAAACTCGCCTACCGCATCCGCGCTCTGGACAACAACCCAGCCAAGCCCGGCGAACAACTTTCCTCGGTTGTTGTTTTTCAGACCCCGACTCAGGAGGAACTTCTCCAAAAGCAGCAGGATCTCGAAAACTCCGCTGCTGCTGGACTTGACGAATTGCTCGACCTCCAGAAATCCGTCCACGCAAGAACCCTCGACCTCCAAGCCAAAGCGAAAAAGTCCAAACCCGATGAGTGGAATGAAACCGCTTCGAATCAGGAAAAAGCCCGCGCCATCCTCCGATCTCTCATCGACAATCCCCTCAAACCCCTCGGCGCCCTCACTCAGACGGCTCAGAAACTTTATGTGAACGAATCCTCCCAGTCCGTTGAGGCCCTCAAGGCTGCCGCCAACTCCAGCGGTCCGGAGAGGGATTCGCATGCCACCGAGGCCGTTACCCGCCAGGCAGACATCCTTCGCCAACTCGCTCCGGCCGAGGAAACGATGCAGGACGCCCAAAAGGAAAGCCGCCTCACAGGCCTTGCGGCGATACTCGATGAACTGGTCAAAACCCAAAAGGACCTTCTGGAAAAGACCGACGCGCTGATCGCCTCCAGTGGCAAAGCCTCGGACAACCTCATCGATTCCCAAGACGAACTCTCTGAAAATGTCACGGCGTTCATCCGAGCCGCCCGCGATGCCGCCACCCAAGCCGCCACTTCCGATGCCGGTTTCTCCAACAGCCTCACCTCCATCGCATCCCGCGCTGAGGAAATGAATATCAAAAACACGATGGTCTTCGCCGCCGAGAAGCTCGAAAAAAACGCCCTTGCCGAGGCCAAGACCCTTCAGGAGACGGCCCTGAAGAACCTCGATTCCCTCCGCGCCTCGCTCAATCAGGTTGCCGCCACCGAAAAGGAAGAGAAATCCACAGAGCTCATCGAGGCTATCAGCGCGGCGAAGGAAAAAGTCCAAAAGGTCATGGACCTCCAGCAGAAGATGCGAGAAGCCATCGACGCCGTGAAAGCCCAGGCCAATCACGACACCAAGGAAGTCGATCAAATGGAGGAGGAATACAAAGAGCTCGTCCGCGCCACGGGCGAAGCCCTCCTCGAAATCCCGACCGACCTCCATATCTTCGCTGAAATGAACACCTCCAACGATCTCGTCGAGGATGTCTTTTCCGTCTTCCAAGAAGTCGAACAAATCCTGGAGGAGGAAACCGCCGCCGCCGCCGACAGCAATGAGCCTATTACCTCAAAGGAAAAAGGCTACGCGAAAGAAGATCCCCTCATGGAAGCCATGGGCGAGGCCAAGGAGCGCCTCGATGCCTGCGAAATGTGGCTCGGCGACAAGGCCGATTCCGAAAGCATCACCACCGAGGCGATCGACCGCGAGGAAATGCCGGACTCGGGAATCGCCATGGCCGAACTCGCCACCAGCGCCGAGGATTTGGTCGGCGACCTCCTCCAGGAAAGCAAGGAGGCAGCCGAGGCTGCGGATGACGGCGCCACGAATCACGCCATGAGCGACTTTCCCGCCGGCTGGGAAACCAAGGAGGGCAACATCGCTTCCTTCGGTGCCCAGGGGAAATCCGGCAACACCGCCCCGGACCACAAGGAGCAGGATGGCCGCTCGAATGTCGGCCGACAGGGAATGGCCAGCGGAGAAACCGCCGCCGGCTCGGGAACCATTGGCAAAGGCGACGACAACATCCAGAACCGCCGCGGCCAGGACCCGCTCCAAAGCGGCAAGGTCGATGCGGAGGGTGACGCCAAAACCGCCGCCACCGGTGGTGGCAAACTCGCCTCAGGCAAGGCCGATGATGTCGGAATGGCTGGCGGAACGAAGCGCATGGACTCCACCGAGCAAGGTTCGATGGAGGGTATGGCTGCTCTCGCCGCCAAAGCCGATGCCCTTTACGCCGAGGCCTCACTCAAAAATGTGCGTGTCGATTCCCTCAAGGAAGCCGCCCACCACATCCGCCAATCCGGCGATGCGGTTGCCAAGGGCAACATTTCCCAAATGCGGGAATTCCGGCAAATGGCCGCCAAAGAACTCATGCGCGCCTCGGCCCAACTCCGCGCCGGCCCGAACCAAGCCATCGAGGTGAATCGCACCATCGATATGCTCGACGGCGTGGTGGAAAGCGGCTCCGATGCCGCCCCGGCGGAATACCGCGAAAAGGTCTCCGAGTATTTCAAGGCGCTCAACGAAAGCATTTAGGCTGTGATGAGGATTCTTTGCGCAGCCCTCGTGGTGCTTGCTGCCACCTCCTCCGCTCCCTGTGCCGAAGAGAACGCCTCCCCGTTCGAGCAACTCCGCACTTTCCTCAAAAGCCCGCCCGGCGACATCCGCCAAGCCGGCGACATGGCCAAAGGCATCCCTGCCCCGCCCGCAACCAAGGAGATTCCCGAGAACGCCCGCCGCATCGCCCTTCCCAAACCCTCCACAGACTCGCAATCTCTCACTTCCGTTCTCGCCTCGCGCCGCAGCGCCCGGTCATTTTCGACCGATCCGCTCCCACTAGAAAAACTCGCTTTCCTCCTCTGGGCCTCCCAGGGAATCACCGGAAAAAACGAATCTGGCACCCTCCGCGCCGCCCCATCCGCTGGGGGGCTCTACCCGCTCGAAACCTATGTTTGCGCCCAGCGCGTCGCCGGACTCGAACCCGGTGTCTATCGCTACGATCCCGCTGGAAACTCGCTCGTGGCTGTCTCCGAAAATCCCGCCCTGCCGGAAAAGCTCGCTATCGCCTGCCATCGCCAACCCGTCGTCACCGGCGCGGCGGCTGTTCTGGTTTGGACCGCCACTCCCGCCCGCACCGAGTGGAAATATGCCCACGGCGCCCACCGCATGATCGCGATGGAGGCCGGCCACGCCTGCCAAAACGCCCTCCTCGCTGCGACCTCCCTCGGTGTCGCCGCCTGCCCGCTCCTCTCCTACCACCAAGGAGCCCTTGACCAAATCCTCGGCGTCGATGGGCACGACGAATTCGCCATTTACCTGGCAGCCGTCGGCAAGCCCGCGAAGAACTGACATGGAAATTCCCGGCTACGAACCGTTTTATTTGAAAACGCTCGACGACCTTCGCTCCGAAATCACCAGACTTGGGCTATCGATCCCCGTGGCGGATTCCAGTGACGCGCTTTATCAACCCCGCCAAATCGCGGGGCGCACCTTGCCAAACGCCTTCTGCTCCCAACCCCTGGCAAATTCTTCCGCCCCGCTCGCCCTCCGACATATTCAAAACCTCGCCGATGGCGGCTTCTCCCTGATCTGGTGCACCCGAATCCTTGAAGCATCGCAACTCCGGGACCTGCGCTCCCGAAGCGGAGCATTGTTCATCGCCCAACTCACCCAACAAACCACCGCAGAACTCGACGACTCCGCTGTCGATTCCCATCTTCAATCCCTCGTCGCATCCGCAAGATCCGCCGCCAATGCCGGCTTCGATGGCATCGACATTTGCTGCCATCGCGACACGGTGGCCGCCCGACTCCTCGCCCCCCGCTTCGGCGGCTCATTGGAAATCCGGATGCGGTTCCTGCTTGAGGCCATTGCCCGTATTCGCGAAGCCCATCCCCACCTGATCCTCGCCGTTCGCCTGAATTCCTTTCACGCCTCCGAGGGAGGTTTTGGGGTGGACGCCGGGGATTTCCGAAAACCCGACCCCACCGAACCCATCGCCCTCGCTCGCGCTCTGGAAGCCGCTGGCGTTTCGATCCTCAACCCTGCCGCCAACCACCCCAACCTCCGCGACCCCGAGCGCCAAAACCATCCACTTTGCGACTCGGACAGCCCGCACGACCACCCGCTCACCGCCTTGCAGCGACTCATCCGCCTCTCCGAGGATTTGGCAAAGGCCGCACCCACGCTTGCCGTCGTCGCGGGAGGTTTTGGTTGGTTGCGCGATTTCGCCCCGAATGTCGCCGCCGCGCTTTTGGAACAAGGACACTTTGCCATGGCGGGCTTTGGACGCGGCGCCCTCGCATTTCCACAAGCCGCATCATGCCGCGAATGGCCACGCAACCGCGTCTGCATGGACTGCGGCGCTTGCTCGGAATTGGATCGGACAGAAAATCCTGTCGGCTGCGTGATTCGTGACCCAGCGATCTTCGGTCCGATTCATCAAGGCATTCGACGCACTCAGGAGGATATGCTCCGGGAAGGCCTCGCCCGATGCCATTTTTGCGAAGCCGCCCCGTGCGTTGCCGCCGATCCCCTCCAAACCCCGATCCCCGAAATGATCACGGCTTGGATGAAGGGCGACCGCGACACCGCCCACCAACTCCTCTTCTCGGCAAATCCTCTCCCCGGCATGGCTTCCCGCCTCTCCCCGGCATGGATGGAAGCCGAGGGAGCCTGCATCGAAACCGCCCTGCGCGGAGCTTCGGTTCCGATTCTGGATTTGCAGGCCGCCATCGCGTGGGATGCCCTCCAAGCGGGAAAAGCCGGCATCAATATCCCTGCCCATTCCAACAACCGCACTGTTGCCGTCATCGGCAGCGGCCCTGCGGGACTCGGCGCAGCGGCTTTCTTGCTGGAACACGGCTACACGGTCCAACTCCACGAAAAATCCCGAATCCTCGGCGGCATGCCCGCTCGCGTTATCCCAACTCGACGCACGGGGCCTCTCGACCGCGAAATCCAAGCCCTCCTCGATCCAGCCCTCAATGCCAACCGGCTTTCGGTTTTTCTAGAAAACGAAATCCTCCCTGGTCCACCCCTCGAGGATTTGCGCCGAAGCGTCGATGCCGTGCTCGTCTGCACAGGCGTTTGGCGCGAACCAACTCTCGGCGAACGCGGAAACCAAATCCTCGGAGGTCTCGAGTTTTTGGAATCCTTCAAAAACGGCACACGCACCTCCGTGCCCAGCAGGGTCGGCGTTCTGGCGGGAAGCGACTGCGCGATGGAGTCGGCCCGCATCGCCCGCGAATCCGGCGCCTCGGAAGTTCATGTGATTTTCGCCGGTGAGCGTTCCGTCCTGCATTGGCACATGCCCGAATCGTGGTTCGCCACGCCGGGCGTTCATGCCTTGATGGAATGGGAACCACTCCACTACGAGCACAGCGCGAATGGGGAATTGCGTGGACTCCACCTCCGCCATACAAAATTCAGCGTTTCCGCTTTTCTCGAAATCGACCTTTGCATCGAAGCCATGGCCCTCCAACGCGACCCTCGCTGGGATGTCCCTGCCACCTCGG
>JBMTBF010000051.1:0-8260 GCA_049429585.1 Terrimicrobiaceae bacterium
GGAAGCGTGATGCCGGAGCGGTCGAGCGTCCAAGCCAGACTGGCGGCTTGTTCCCAGATTTTGTTGCTCGTGGGGACATTGATCAGGACATCGAAAAATGCACCAACGCGCCGGCGAACTTTTTCGATTTTGAGACCGCGTTCGACCTCCATCCGGACCATCCCGCAGGTGGCAAGATCGCCGTTGCCGATCCAGTCGCCGAGGATCTCGGCGGCGTCGAGTCCGCGACGAAGGAGTCCGATGTAAACATTGCTGTCCACCAAAACGGGGGCGTTCATTCTTTGGGCCGCGTGGATTTTTTGGAGCCGTAGGCGGGAGTGGGCTCGGCAGCCCGCATAGCGGAGATGTCGTAATCAGGCTCTACGGCATTTTTCAACTCCTCGGCAGTGAAGCCGAGACCCGTCTTTGCAAAGTCCCGGAACCTCGCCTTCCGGTCCATTTCCTTAAGAGCCATTTCCACGGCCTCGGTCTTGCTGGCGCAGCCGAACCGTTTCACGACCCGGTCAAGCAACTCCTCGTCGATGTGCATGGTCATTTTCATGCCATACCGAGTATGGCATTGCGGTTAAAAAGTCAACCCGTAAGTGTTGCAGGGCTTTTCGATGAAGCGAGTTTACTCCGCTTCGTCCGACATCGCGCTATTGCGGTCGAGGCGTTTGCGGAGGGTGGCGCGGGTGATGCCGAGGAGCTTGGCGGCGCGCACTTGGTTGTCTCCGGTTTTTTGCATGGCGCGGAGGGTGAATTCCCTCTCGATCCACGGGAGGATTTGGAGGGAGGGGTCGTCCACCGCAGCGTTGAAAAGAATCTCCACCGCGCGGTCTTTCGACATTTCATGCGTTTCGCCAGCCGTGGAGCCTGTGGTAGTTGCCTCGGCTTCGGCGGCTCCGAGCGGGATGTCTTTTGGCAAAAGCGTGTCGGCGGTGGAGAGGACGGCGGCGCGCTGGAGGGTGTTCTCCAGTTCGCGGACATTGCCGGGCCAGGGGTAGGCCTCGAGCACCCGGATGGCCTCCTCGGAAAGTTTCAGGCGGGGCGAGTGCGTGCGGTTGGCGATTTTTTGGAGGAAATACTCGGAGAGCAGCCGGACATCCTCCACGCGCTGGCGGAGCGGCGGGATGTGGATGCGGACGACATTCAGGCGGTAAAACAAATCCTCGCGGAAGGTGCGCTTGGCGACCTCCTCTTCAAGGTTGCGATTCGTCGCGCAGATGATTCGCACATCGGTGTGGAGCGTTTCGTTTCCGCCGACTCGCGAGAACTCGCCTTCCTGCAAAACGCGCAGGAGTTTGCTTTGCACCTGGAGCGGCATTTCGCCAATCTCATCGAGGAAGAGCGTGCCTTTGTTGCATTGCTCGAAGCGGCCGATGCGCTGCACGGTTGCGCCGGTGAAGGATCCCTTCTCGTGACCGAAAAGCTCGCTCTCAAGGAGGTTCTCGGGGATGGCGGCGCAGTTGATCGCGAGGAAATTTTTATTGCTGCGCGCGCTGTAATTGTGGATCGCGACGGCGACGAGTTCCTTGCCCGAGCCGCTCTCGCCGGTGACCATTACCGCGGCATCGCTACCCGCCACGCGGCCAATCATTTTAAAGACCTGCTGCATCGCCTCGGAGCGGCCGACGATCTCGTCCTTGTGCTGCTCGACGGTGAGCTGGGGTTTGAAAGTATTTGCCGCTTTGAGTTCTGATGCGGCCTGAAGGGCGGAATCGGCGACGACCTTGAGGTTGAAGGGGAGCTGCTCTTTGCGAACAAAATCGAACGCGCCCATTTTCATGGCCTCGATCACCGATTGGGTCGTGCCGAAGGCGCTCATCAGCACAACGAGGGCGTTTGGCGAGTGCTTGCGGATTTTCACCAAAAGCTCGAGGCCGGTGAAGGGATGGAGGTTCGACTCGGCCATGACGAGTTCCGGTTCCTCGCTGCAAAAGGTCCTGTAGGCAGAGTCAGACGAATCCTCCACAAGCACGCGAATTTTCGCTCCCTCCAGCTGATTTTTCGCCCATTCGAGAAAATCGCTGTCGCGATCCACCACTAAAATTGTCTGCTGCTTCGCCATGGCCCCTGAAATTTCGTGTGGGCATCTAACACCATGGGCCACGGCACGAAAGCGATTTCTGGCAAGCGCGGTCTTGCGCGGCGCACGGCTCCTGCTTTTCTACTGCCGAAATGCTAGGAATCCGTTTGTTTTTTCTTCTCCTCGCGGTGCTTTGCGCGATTGCTCCGAGGAGTTGGGCCAACTTGCTTGATGAGCTCAATGCCGCCGACCGGGCAAAGGTGCTCGCCGGTCGCCAGGTTCTTTTGGAGGAGGAGGTCGCCGGGAAACCCTGGCCGCGCGTGAGGGTCTACCAACTCGTGCGGGCCACGCCGGAGGATGTCGCCGCCGTGTTTTTCGACTATGACAATTCCAAGACCTTCGTGCCCGATCTCCTGCATTCCAAAATCTCGAAAATAATTTCTCCTTGCGACATGGAAGTCGACTACGAGGTCGATGTGCCGATTCTTCCTGACGAGGCCTACACCGCCCGCAACGACCTCGAAACCATCGATGGCGGTGGCTACCGCGTGACCTGGAATCTGGTTCGCGCGAAGCAAACCAAGGATGCCACGGGTCACCTCCGCGTCGAACCGCATGGCGAGGGACAGGCGGTGATTTGCTACACGAACCTCGTGACCCCGAGCTCCGGCATGGCCGGCCTCTTGGAAAAAATCGCCATCGCTCGCATGGAGAAAACCGTCGAGTCCATGGTCCTCCAGGTTCAAAACCAGAAGAACAATCATCCCAAAGACCTCGCGCGTCAGGTCGAAGCCCTGCGCGAGGCGCTCGCATCAGAAGCCGCTGGCTCCGCAGCCCAATGAAAAGCTCCAAAAAAACCCAGCTCGGGATTATTTTCCTGACGATCCTCATCAACATGGTGGGCTTCGGGATCGTGATCCCGGTGCTTCCTTTTTACGCGTCGGAGTTCGGTGCGAAGCCCTTTGAGATTGGTTGGCTTTTCGGCATCTACTCGCTCGTTCAATTCATTTTCTCGCCATTCATCGGTCAGCTTTCGGACCGCTTCGGCCGTCGGCCTGTGCTCATCCTGAGCACGCTCGGGACTGCTGCAGGGTTTCTGGTGATGGGCTTCAGCAACACGCTCGCGATGCTTTTCGTTGGACGGATCATTGACGGCGTTTCGGGCGGAAGCGTCGGCACGGCGCAGGCTTACATCGCCGACATCACGGGCCCCGAGGAACGCTCGAAGGCGATGGGCCTCATCGGCGCGGCATTCGGCTTGGGCTTCATTTTCGGCCCGGCGCTTGGTGGAGTCATGGCGGCGCATTTCGGCCACGCGGCGCCGATGATCACGGCCGGCGTGCTGGCGATCTTCAATGCGGTTTTGATTTTCTTCCTGCTGCCCGAGTCGCTCTCCAAGGAGCAGCGCGAGAGGCTGCCAAAGGAAAAACTTTTCCCCGGCCTCTTCCGCCACACGCGCACAGCGGCCTACATCACCTGCGTGTCGACCTACTTCATGCTCATCACCGGATTTTCCATCATGACGGCCGTCTTCGCGATGTTTGTGGCGAACCGCCACGGGTTCGATGAAAAACAAACCGGCTATCTCTACGCGATGCTCGGAATTATCGGCGTCTTCATCCAAGGCGGCTTGATTGGACGACTGGTGAAACGATTCGGGGAGGGGCGCGTGGCGTCCGTCGGCGCGGCATTGCTGGCGTTAGGCTTGTTTTTCGCTCCGTTGGTCAGCGGACTGGGGGCGTTGTTGCTCGCCTGCGCCGCCATGGCAGCGGGGAACAGCCTCACGAACCCGACGATCTCCGGCGTCACCTCTCAATGCGTGGATGCCGACTGGCAGGGCCGCGCGCTCGGCGTGTTGCAATCCAGCGCGAGCCTAGCCCGTTTTCTCGGTCCGGTGATCGGCGGCTGGCTGCTTCAACTCGATTTGGACAATGATCCCGGCAATTACGCCAAGAGTCCGCTTTGGGCCGCGGCAGCCGTGCTTTTCGTAACCTTCTTGTTGTGCCTGCGCCTGCCATCCTACAAAAAATCGCCCGGGCGCTTTTGAGCGGGATGGATTTTACCTATCCGTGAATCTCCACAAAAACATCCGCAAACCACTTTTCATCCTGATCATCGTCGGGCTGTGCGCGGTGTGGTCGCTTCTCTCGCAGGTCCAAATCCTGCGTTTGCCGGGCTCCGAGACATTCCTGGGTCCGGACGGCGCGCTGGCATTCCTTGAAAATTACACGATCGACGCGCGTTTGCATTTCCGCGGACCGATCGAGGCGCCGGTGAAGTTGACCTATGTGGATGTGGACTCGGAGTCGATACAACGGCTGGGAAATTTTCCATGGAACCGCGAGTTGTTTGCGCTCGCGCTCGATGCGCTGTTCCAACAAGGCGGGGTCAAGGCCGCCGGGATGGATTTTGTTTTTTCCAATGCCGGGGTTCCCGCCATGGGGCGCGAGGAGGCGGAAAAAGGAACACGCGCGCTCGGCAAGGCGATCCACACGAATAAAAACATCGTTCTCGCCGCAACCTACGGCACACAAAACCGCCCGCTCGGTGACATTTCTTCGTTTCCTTTCGTGTTCGAGCGCCACTACGGCCAAAGCCAAATCGGCCCGCCCGAGCTGCCTTCATTCCCGGTGGTCGGCCCGACATGGGGCCACATCGGCCTCATCGATACGGTGGGTGACGATGTGCGCTATCTGCCTTTTTACGCCAAGACCGACCTCCACCTTTACTACCCGATGTCCCTTAACCTGGCGCTGATCCATTGGGGCCTGGATACCAGTGCGGTCAAAATCGAAAAAGACCATATGCGCGTGGTGGAAAAGGACGGATCGCTCAAGGCAAAAATCCCTCTCGTCATGGGCCAACTCGTGGAACCGAATTGGTTCAACGCCTGGCAATCCGAGGCCGACATGCACTTAAGTATTGTGAATGTCATCGCCTTGGGTCAGGCGGCGAAAAACGGCACGCCCGAGGAAAAGGAAATCGCAAAAAAATTCTTTGAACCCCTTCGCGACAGCGTGGTTCTCATCGGCCCCGTGGACCCTCTCCTGAAGGACCTGAGCGTGATGCCGCTGAGCGGTCAAATCCCCGTTCCGCGCGTCTCGGTGCATGGCAATCTCCTGAAAACCCTCACCTCCGGGAAATTCCTCCACCGGCTCCCGCAGGCGGGGAATATCGCGATTATTTTTGCACTCGGTTTCTGCGCCACCGCATTCTCGCTTCTCCCTGAAAAATTCTCCCGTTCCGCCAAATTCCTCGGCGGTGGCATCGTTCTCCTCTACATCGGCGCGGCGTTTCTTCTCTTCCAGCAAAGCGAACTCCTTCTCCCGATTATCGCACCCGTGGGCGCCGCGATCTCGTGCGGTTTCGCCGGCGCGTTCCTCCAGCTCTCCAGCCAGGAAGAGCAAAAGCGCCGGATCAAGGGAATGTTCGGCACCTACCTTTCGCCCCAACTCGTCGAGCGCATGGTCGAGAGCGGCGAGGAACCCCAACTCGGTGGCGTGGACGCCGAGATCACCGCGTTCTTCTCCGATGTCGCGGGCTTCTCCGGCTTCTCCGAACTCCTCACGCCGCAGCAGCTCGTGGCGCTGATGAACGAATACCTCACCGCCATGACCGATATCCTGATGGAGCAGGGCTGCTATGTGGACAAATACATCGGCGACGCGATCGTCGGTATCTACAACGCACCCGTTCCAGTCGAAAACCACGCCCTGCGTGCCTGCGTCGCCTCCCAGTTGCTCCGTCAGCGCATTGCGGATCTCCGTAAAAAATGGGTGTCCGAAGGCGACAAATGGCCGCCGATCGTCGGCCGGATGCGGATGCGCATGGGGATGAACACCGGCTTTGCCACCGTGGGCAACATGGGTTCCAGCCGCCGCTTCAATTACACCATGATGGGCGACACCGTGAACCTCGCCGCCCGTTGTGAAAGCGGCGCGAAAAGCTACGGCGTCTACACGATGGTCACCGGCGAAACCCGCAAGGCCGCAGAGGCCGTGGGCGACGAGTGCGTTTTCCGTTTCCTCGACAAGATCATCGTCAAAGGCCGCTCCGAACCCGCCGAGATGCACGAGATCGTCTGTCTCCGCTCCGACATCAATGAGGAGACGAAGGAGTGCATGAAAATCTACGACGAGGGCACCGCCCACTACCTCGCGCAGGAATGGGATCGCGCGATCGCCGCGTTCGAGCGTTCCTCCCGTCTCGAGTGGAACCGCCCCGAATTGAACCCCGATTCGCATGACACTCCCTCCACTGTGATGCTCGCCCGCGCCCTGCGTCTGAAGGCCAACCCGCCTCAAGGCCTCTGGACCGGCGTTTACAAAATGGAGACCAAATAACCGGTGGGCCCGCCAAGCCCTCGGCCACGATGAAGGTTTTTCTTCGAGTTCTGCCATATGTGAGGCGCTATCCGCTCCTGGCCTTCGCCACGCTGTTCTGCGCGGTCGCCGGCACGCTGATGGTGATTGTCTTCCCGGCGGTGACACAACGGATCGTCGATGAGGTCATCGGCCAGCACCGGCCGGATCGCCTCTTTCCCCTGATTGGAATCGGCCTCGCCGCCTTCGCCGTCCAGAACGGCCTCAACAGCCTGCGCATCGTTTTCAACAATCACTTCGAGCAGCGCGTGATTTTCGATCTCCGGAGCGAGCTTTACGCGCACATCCAAAAGCTCCCCCTCCCCTGGTTCGACAACCGCGCCACCGGCGACATCATGACGCGTCTCGTCGAGGATGTGACAAACCTTGAACGCGTGCTGATAGACGGCATCGAGCAAGGCACCGTGGCGATCCTCCAAATCCTCGTCGTCAGTGGCCTGATGCTCGCCTACAGCCCGATATTGACCGCTGCCGTGCTCGCGCCGATCCCTTTTCTCGCGGTCGGCGCGCTGACCTACACGCTCACCGCCCGAGCCCGCTATCGCAAACAGCGCAAGGCCGTTTCGGCCATGAATTCCCTCCTCCACGACAACATCGCCGGCATTCGCCAGATCAAAACCTACACCAGCGAGGAGCCCGAGCACGCGCGGTTCGACGAGTCCAGCGACAAGGTTCGCGTGGCCACTCTCACCGTGATGAAAGCCTGGGCGCTCTACCAGCCTGGCATGGAATTTATCTCCTCACTCGGCCTGCTCATCGTCGCGGCGGTCGGCACCACCCAAGTCCTCGGCGGCCATCTCGAGATCGGAGCCCTCGTGGCATTCTTCGTTCTCACACGCTACCTCTATGAACCGGTCGGGCGCCTGCACCAACTCAACCAAATCTTCCAATCTGGCCGCGCAGCGGGCGACCGGGTTTTCGAAATCATGGATTCCGCGCCCGAGACCGACGAGGGCGCTGGCCACCCTACCAGGCCGATCCGTGGGAATGTCGCCTACCGCGATGTCTCCTTTTCCTACGATCCCAAGCTGCCCGTTCTGCATGGGATCAGCCTCGAAGCGCGTGCAGGCGACATGGTCGCACTCGTCGGCCCCACCGGTGCGGGGAAATCCACCATCGTGAATCTGCTCGTGCGTTTCTACGAGTTCACCGGCGGACAAATCACACTCGATGGAACACACCTCCGCGACATCCCGAAGCAGCACCTCCGCGAAAATATCGCTGTTGTCACGCAAGAGAGTTTTCTTTTCAACGGCACGACCGCCGAAAACCTCCGCATCGGCAAGCCCTCCGCCACCGAGGAGGAAATGTGGCAGGCCCTCCGCGCGGCGAACGCCGAGGATTTCATCCGGCGTCTTCCCAAGGGGCTTCACTCGCAGCTCGGCGAGCGCGGCGTGAAACTCAGCGTCGGCGAGAAGCAACGCCTCTCGATCGCCCGCGCCCTCCTGAAAAATCCGCCGATCCTGATCCTCGACGAGGCGACAGCCAGTGTGGACACCGCCACCGAGCGCCTGATCCAAGAGGCGCTCGACCACCTCATGGAAAACCGCACAAGCTTTGTCATCGCACACCGGCTTTCCACCGTCCGCCATGCCGACCAAATCCTCGTTCTCGAGCGCGGCCACATCCTCGAACGCGGTCGCCACGAGGAACTCCTCGCCCGTGGCGGCCTTTACGCCGAACTCTGTAAGAGCAGCCTCATCGAAAACTGAGGGGTTCGTTTTCCCTATTGAACGACGCTCTTGGAGAAAATAAGAAGGCCCCTGCATGCCAACGGAACCTTTCCAGTCCAACCCGCTGCGCGATGGACTCAATCTTCGGTCGATCCCTGATCCCTGCTCGCTTGTCATCTTCGGCGCCACCGGCGATC
>JBMTBF010000052.1:0-8233 GCA_049429585.1 Terrimicrobiaceae bacterium
TCGCCCTCGATGAATCTCGCCTGGCGCCTTTGGGTCGTATTTCTCGGTCTGCTTTTAGGTCTGGCCGGTTTTTCGAAAATGGATTCCCCGCTCGCCTTGCTGGCGGGCATTTATTCCTACCAAATTCCGATTCCGGACTGGTTGGCGGAGTCCCTCTCCCTGGCGCTTCCATGGATTGAAATCACTCTTGGAACGGCGCTTGTCATTGGACTCTGGCGATGCGTGACGATTCCCGCGGCGCTGCTGTTGCTGGCGGCCTACACGCTTCTGACCGCCCAAGCCTGGTGGCGCGGGTTGCCGATCGAGTGCGGTTGTCTGGACTTTTCGGGCTTCCACCCCGCGCTGGCTTTTTTGGAGACCCCGGCAGGATCGACTTTGCGAAATCTCGGGTTGCTCCTGGTCACAGCGGCTGTGAGTTTCCTTCAAACCTCCAAGGATCGATTGCCATGAGGTTCTTCTTTTTGATGATCATCACCCCGTTGGTTTTTTCCTCAACCATCCCCGCAAGCGACCTCGTCACCCCGCTCGACTTCACCTACGGATTCTGGTCGGAAAACTGGCGCCGCCCCGCCGACAAATCCTCCCCGGATATTCTCAATATCGAGTCCGGCCACTACGGGCTCCAATGGAATATCCAAAACCCCGGCGATCTTCGCTTGGGGCTGCTCGGTGAAAAGGCCGACTACTTGAAAGCCGGGGAATCCGGCCTCGGCCGATTGCGCGAGTTGCCGCCTGCCGAATTGACCGCAGAACTCCACATCGAGGGGCGCGTTTATCGAATGACGGGGAGCCGCGCCGGCTTGGAGCCGAAAAGCGAAACCGCCCTATCGAACATCCGGCTATGGGAGTCGGGCCGGATTGCCCAGCACTATGAAATGCGCGAGCTGCGATTCGAGGATTCCGAAGGCCGCATCCTGCCCGTGCTTGCCTCGTTGTCCCTCGTCGCCTGGCCCCAAAGCCTCACCTTCACCCTCGATGTGTGCCCCGAGTTCGAGCACGCCAACGGCCCCTCGCCAGGACGTCAAGGAAACGGATTTGCCATCATCACCGAACCGCTCGAAATCCCGCATACCCCGGAACTTGATTCCAAGGAATTCACGGCCGCCTTCGCTTTCAAGAGGGACCAGAGGTCCCGACCGGGCGGACCGGTTTTGCTGGCAAAAAACCTCAACGAACACAACGACGGCTACTTCGGGGTGAACCTTGGCCGCTTTGGCCACATGACAGCAGTGATGAATATCGGTGGCGGCCGGGAAGGCATCCACGAGGCCGGCGTGAAATTGCCAAAGCTCGAGACGAAAGGCGAATGGCACCACGCCGCGCTGTCCTATGACGGAAAAACGATGCGCCTCCATGTGGATGGCCGACTCGTCGCCGAAAAGGAAATCGGCTTGGAACGCCAAACCGGCAATGGCGTTCTGCGCCTTGGCCGTCGCCCCGACAACGCCCGCCCTTGCCACGAGGCAGTCTTCGACGATTTGCGGATTTGGAACCGCGCCCTGACGACGGCGGAAATCGCCGCCATTTCCAAAACTTCGGAAAAACTTCCCCCTGCACCGGATTTGGTTTTCGAGAAAACCTTCGACGACACCCCACCCGTGACGCACCCGGTTTTCCAGAACGCGGTGCTGACCCTCGGATTGAAAAGCTCCCTCGGTGATTGGTACTCCGAACGAACCCTCTCCGGCGACTGGACCCATCCTCAAATCCAGCAACTGAGCTTGACCGCCAACCTGCCCGGCGCCGTCCCGACCCAGGATTCCCTCTCGCTCAGGGTGCTCGCCCAAGGCAACCAAACGATCCCCACCGCCTTCGATCCCAAGTTCCACTCCTTCGTGGCCCGGGCGAATTTCAGCCGCTCCATCCCCCAAACCGACCGCATCAAACGATCCGCCAAGAATGAAAAAAAGGGGCTCGCGAATTACGACGATTTCGTGATCGAAGTCGAAAACTCCGCCACGACCGGCCGCACGGCGCCATTTCTTTTGGACCTGATCAGCCCCACGAGCGTCACCGGGATGGTCGCCATTCTCTGTCAGCCCGACGGAACTCCCGCCGGACTGCCCGTTCAGGTTTCAAAAAACTGGCATTATGCCCCGCTTGGCCACTATCTGCGGGCCTTCACACTCCTGCCTGCCCCGCCCGGAAAGACCTCGTATCTGCTCCGGGTCGCCTATGGATTTTACGGAACCCTGCCGACCGCCAGCCTTGGCCAACTCTCGCTCGTCGGTTGGGGCGACTCCACCAACGGCCGCTGGGACCAATGGGCGATCGGCAGTTGGGGCGAGACGATTTGCATGAACCCCGAACTCTCGGCGAGCACCTACCCGATCACCGACATTCGCGCCGTCTTCACCCGCGATGGCAAGGACGGGAAGCCATGGCAGTGGTCCGATGCCGGTTGGGGCGCCGACTGGCTCTCCGTGAAGGATGCCTTCGGCAAAAAACTCACCACGGCCCGCATGAAGGCCTCCTATCTCTCCCACGGGCCATGCCTCCCGGAAATCGCCTATCACGGCTCATTCGGCACGAAGGGCGAGGTCGACCTCGCCGTGAAAGCCTCCACCCCGCGCACCGACGACCACTCCAAGGTCTTCCTCCGCCTGCGCTATGATTTTCGCGCCGAACTCTCCGCTATCGATTCGTGGCTCTTCCGCCTCGGCAGCGGCAAGGTTTTCTCCCCGAAAATCGCCTTCGGCAACCGCGAAGGATTGACCCGCGAACTCGAAGCGCCGAAAGGCTTGAAAACCGGCGATTCCGTCCTCGATCCTCTCACCCTCTCCGGCCCTGCGCCATGGTGGCTGGGCTTCCCCGGATCGAAAATCCCCGGAAAGCCCAGCGGCAGCCGGGGGTTCGTCATCCGCTCCTACCGGGCCAGCTTCGGCGGAAAATCCTTCGACTCCCCCACGATTTCGCTTTTTGTCGGAGCGACCGGCCGGTTTGTGAGAACCGAGCATGGCTACCAAAACTTTCCCGGCGACTCGGAGTCTCCCTGCCATGTCGATGCCGCCATCGTTCCGCCCCCGGAAATCGAAAAATTCCTGCCCGGCGACCATGTCGAATTGGAACTTGAACTCGATGTCGTGCCCGTCGAAGCCGACGACTACTATGGGCCGAACGAGGAATTCCGGAAGCACCTGATTGAGAATCCCGCCTCGTGGAAAACTTTTCATCGAGCGGCAACCGGCAACGACCTCCAAGTCGAAGTCCAAGGCGGCACCGTCCTCCGCAAATTCCCCCTCGTCATCCAAGCCGATCCCGACGCCCCATCGGTGCATCTCCAAATCCAAGGCGGCGTCGGCGCGGTTCCCGTCCGCTTCCAAGGACTCGCCTCACCCAGTGGTTATGAACTCGGCCAAGTCGTCACCCGAACCAAGATCATGGACGAATACCTCCCCCTTCTGGCGGAATTCGGCCCAGCACTCGCACGGAAATTGGAACCCGAAAGCCTCCCTCTTGACCAAGCAGCAACCGGAAACGATTTTTGGGAAACCGCCCTCGACCCGGAGACCAAAACCTACACGCGCACCTACAATCTCCCGCTGGACGGCACCGGGAAAAGCAACTGGGTGCTGAAGAGAATCAAGTAACTACAGCGATCGGAAACCGCCCACGGAGCTTACTTTTTCTCGAGATGGCCTCCAAATTGGAATCGCATGGCGGAAAGCAACTTGTCTTGAAACTCCGCGTCACCGCGTGAACTAAACCGTTCATAAAGGGCGGTCGTGAGAACCGGCACCGGCACGCCTTCGTCAATGGCGGCCTTGATCGTCCAACGCCCCTCACCCGAGTCGCTGACACGACCCGCGAAATCTTTCAACCCCGGATCCTTCACAAGCGAGTTCGCCGTGAGGTCGAGCAACCAACTGGCAACGACACTGCCACGGCGCCAGACCTCCGAGATATCGGTGAGGTTGAAGTCGTATTGATAGTGCTCGGGATCGCGGAGCGGCGTGGTCTCGGCATCGACGGTCTGGGAGGAATTGCCGATATTGGCGCTTTTCAAAACATTCATTCCCTCGGCGTAGGCGGCCATGATTCCGTATTCGATGCCGTTGTGGACCATTTTAACGAAATGCCCGGCGCCGTTGGCTCCGCAGTGCAGGTAGCCCAACTCGGCGGTGCCTTGGTTTTCAGGACGACCCACGGTGCGCGGGATGTCACCGATGCCGGGAGCCAGGGTGCGGAAAATCGGATCGAGGTGGCCGACGATTTCCTTCTCGCCGCCGATCATCATGCAATACCCGCGCTCGAGTCCCCAAACGCCGCCGCTGGTGCCGACATCGACATAATGGATGCCGCGAGGAGCGATGTGTTTCGCACGACGGATGTCATCGATGTAGTAGGAATTTCCGCCGTCGATGATGGTGTCCCCTTTTTCCAAAAGCGGAAGGAGTTCCTCGATCGTCGAATCCACCGCCGCTGCGGGAACCATCAGCCAGATCGCGCGGGGGGCTGAGAGCTTGGAGACAAAATCCGAAAGCGAAGTTGCGCCGGTGGCGCCTTCCTTGACGAGGGAGTCGATGGCCGCTTGCGAGCGGTCGAAGACGGTGGCCTGATGACCGTCGCGGAGGAGGCGGAGGACCATGTTGGCGCCCATGCGGCCGAGGCCGATCATGCCGAGCTGGAGAGGTTGATTAGTCATGCAGCGGGATGCTGGGTCATTACCCGCCTGAGCTCAAGCCCTACAAAATGGCAATACGGAATGTCAGGGCTTCAGAATGGCGAAGGTCTTTTGCCCCGAGCGCTCGAGAAGAAGCAAAACCCCGCGCTGGCGACTCATCTCGGACATGGACTTGTCGAAATCCGTTTTGCCGAGGATCGGCTTGCCAGCGGCTTCTGTGATGATATCGCCCGGTTCCAACCCCGCCGCGGCGGCGGCACTGAACGGCTCCACGGCTGTGACCAAAACCCCGCCGGATTTCTGGCGCTCGATCCTCATTTTTTGAAGGGCTTCGGGCGTGACCTCTTCGACACTCAACCCCTGCAGGGATTGATCGCCGGAGGATTCCGAAGGCAGGGGCGTCTTGGGACGGATCGAGGCCCGGAGATATTTGTCAGGATGCTCGCCGGTCCTGACATCGAGGCGCAGGGTGCGGCCGTTGCGCCATACCTCCAACTTCACGGACTGGCCGATTTTTTTTCCGAGGATTTCACGCTGCAGGTCGGCCGCGATGGAGACATTTTTTCCATCGACCTTGGTAATGATGTCGCCAGGAGTCAGTTCGCTTTGCTGGGCGGGGGCGTCTGGCTCGATACCGCGCACGACGACACCGGATTCCAAGTCCGGGGTGATGCGTCCGCCTCGGGAAATCTCCTCGAGGCTGGCAATCGAAATTCCGAGCCATGGGCGGCTCACATAGCCCCGCGAGATCAACTGCGCCGCGATCTCACGGGCTTGGTTGATCGGAATGGCGAAGCCGACGCCGCGGTTGCTTCCGCTAATCAAGGTATTGATCCCGATGACACGGCCATCAATGTCGCAAAGCGGACCGCCGCTGTTGCCGGGATTGATCGAGGTGTCGGTTTGGATGAACTCGTCGTAGTTGCCTCCGAGACCGAGATTCCGGCCCTTGGCACTCACCACACCGAAAGTGAAGGTGTAGGGAAGCTCGAGTGGGGTTCCGATCGCGAAGGCGAGCTCCCCGACTTTGAGCCGCTCGCTGTCACCTAGATCAGCCACGGGAAGATCGCGGGCGATGATTTTCAAGACCGCCAAATCGCTCCGTTCGTCCGAGCCAATGACCTGGGCATCAAACCGCCGGCCATCGCGCAGCTTCACCTGAATGCCACTGGCCCCGTCGATGACATGATTGTTCGTGAGAATGTGGCCCTCGGAGGAAAAAACAAAACCCGAACCGACATTCGGAGGGAGGGTCGGTTTGGAGTCACTGGCATCGGGCGGCCCCGGATGAGGACGCCCGTCGGGAAGGAGAAATTGGAGTCCTTGCGGGAGGCCCGGGACTCCCCGGGATTCGATCACCACCACGGAAGGCGCGGCTTTTTCGAAAACCGCCGCGAAAGAATCGCTCAATTGTCGCAGTGGGGACGGGGCCGATTGAGCCAAAGCGGAAAAAGCAGGGGCAAGACACAACAACGGGACAAGCAGGAGTTGTTTCATAATGGCTGAAATCTATGCAGGTCGCGGCGGTTTTCAAGGAGCGCTCCTTGCGGCGCGGGAGGATTTGCCGTTAGCTGGCACACGCATGAAAAAAGTCGCAATCGGATTGGTGGTCGTCGGAGTTTTGGTCCTCGCCGGCGTGATGGTTTTCAAACGCTCCTCGGGCCCCTCGCAGGCCGCATCGCTCGCTCCGGCTGAATCGGTGTTTTTCGCCAATGTGCCGAACATCCCTCTTACAGGCTTCCGCTGGACCCGAACCGCCCTCGCCCGGATTGCGGCTGAACCCGAAATGCGGGCCTTCCTCAATAAACCCCTAACCGATTTCAAGGAGGCACCCGCAAACAAGGAAGCCATGGAGATTCTCACGAAGTTGAAGCCGGGGAATGTCTATTTCGCGGCAACGAACGAGTCAGAGGAGGATTTCCAGGGCATTCTCGGCGTCCAATTTTGGGGAAAGCGCGAGGATTTCGACAACGCGGCATCGAAGGTTCGATCCTTCCTTTCGGAATCCTCCGGCGATCCCGCCAGTGAGGAATACCGGGGCCTGCAAATTCTCTCCACCCGTCACGGAGACTTGACGCTCTACTCGGCGGCAGCAGGCCGATGGGGATTTTTCTCGAATGATGCGGCCTTGATCAAAGAGGCAATCGACAGAGCCACCGGCAACGCGCCCTCGCCCGCCTTGGCCGCCAATCCGAAGTTCCTCAAAGTCGTCACCGAACTTCTCGCCGAGCCGGACCTCCTGGTTTTCATCCAACCCGAAAAGGCGGTCGATGTGCTTCTCGCCGCCGGTCGCGCCGCTGGAGCCATGGAAATTCCCGAACAGGTCGACCAACTCAAATCCACCGAAGCGGCTGGCGGCAGCTGGAAGATCGATGGCGAGATGTTCCGTGACGCATTTTTCCTTCTTCGCCCGGGCACGGGAGACCCCGCTGAACCGATGAGCCACCAAAGCATCGCGCTCACGACTCCCGAAACAACACTGTTTTTCAATTTCGTTCTGAACTTTTCCTCCCTCCCGGATTGGCTTGAGCGGGTTACGGAATTCTATCCCGATGCCGCCCAAATGATCGGTCCGATGGCAAAGTCCGTCGCCGAGGGTTACGGCCCGGAATGTGCATTGATCGGCTCGCTGGAAAGCCCGGAGGCCCCGGCCTCGTTGTTGCTGGCGATTCAAGTGCGCAACCCGGGTCAAGGCATCCCAGGCGTCACTCAAGCGGGCGGTTCGCCCACACAAGTCCACCAAATCCCCCACCCCCTGATGCCGGTGTCCGCCGTCCAGAATGAAAAATTCCTGATCCTCGGCACCGATCCCAAATCCGTCACGATCGCCCTGGAGGAGCACTCGAAGACCTTGCAGGACGCCCCGCTTTTCCGGGATGCGCGCCAGTCGTTTCGAAATTCCAACGAAGCCTTTTGCTTCCTGGACACCCGGGTGGTTTTCGAGCGCGCCTACGGGGCGCTTCTTCCGATTGTGAAAATGAGCGCCGCCATCATGCCGGACATCACCAACCGGATCGATATCTCCAAGCTCCCGCATCCCGAAACGATCGGCCAGCACCTGCCGCCGATTGTGTTTTCACAAAAACGCACCGCCGATGGAACCCGTCTCGAATCGAGCGGGCCGGTGAACATGAGCCAATTCCTGATCCTTGCCGGAACTCTTTCCGCCGGAATGCAAGGAAGCCTGCTCAGCCTCTGAGTCAGCGAACTTCGAGCGCGACTCCCTTCCCAACAAGCTGGCAAAGCCGAAAGGCGTCCCAGTTCGCAAGGCGTATGCAACCACTGCTCTCGTTGCGGCCGATGCGGTCGGGGGAGTTCGTGCCATGCATTCCGAGGCTGGGACGATTGATTCCCATCCAAACGATTCCAACTGGGCTATTGGGGCCCGGCGGGAGGTTGTAGGCATTGTTGCTGCGGACGCCGGTTTCCAGCACCGATTTGTCCCAGCGGAAATTCGGCATCAGGATATTGCTCGTCACACGCCAGGTGCCGAGAGGGACGGGAAATTTGGACGATCCGGGAGTGCAGGGGAAGCATCCCGCGATGTGATCGTTTTCATAGACCTCGATCAACCGCTCATCCCTCAAAAGAACCAGCCGGCGCGACGGC